>JBPYDY010000122.1:0-3164 GCA_051986155.1 Methylocella sp. | reverse complement strand
GCGTGACATTGCCGCGATGCGTGGCGTAAGTATTGGAGCACTACGTGCACAGTTAAGATCGATATTTCTAAAGACGAATACGCGCCGACAATCGGAGCTGTTGTTGCTAATTCTTAGTGATCATTTCCACAAAGGATAAAACTCAATTGATATGCCGGCCATGCGCGGAGAATTACGATCAACGCCAGCTTAAATTGGCTAATTGTGATCCTGAGCGCGGCCTGCGATTTCACTTCGGCCGTCCGTTCCGGCTTGCCGCGCCGGCAGCGATCGCTTCATTCAGGAGGGAGGAAGCTCATGACGCGATCCGCCGCGAAGTCGTAAAGCTTGCCTGTCTCCTGCCACCCCGGCAGGCAGAGAGCCATAATCTTGGGCGCAAGGTCCTCCGGTAACATCAATTTCGACGGATCCTCGCCCGGCATCGCGGAAGCCCGCAGCCGCGTGCGCAACGGCCCCGGATCGACGAGCATGACCTTGATTTGGGAGATATTTATGGTTTCCGCCGCATAGGTGCGGGCAAGGGCGTCGAGCGCGGCCTTGGTGATGGCATAAGCGCCCCAATAGGGCTTCAATTGCGCCGCATGTCCGGCGCCAGATGTCACCATGATCACTCGCCCGGCTTCGGCACGGCGCAAGGGGAGATCGAGCGACCGCAGCAGCCGCCAGTTGGCGGTGACGTTGACCGCCAGGGTTTCCTCCCACTGCCGCGGTTCGATATGGGCAAGCGGCGTCATTGGACCGAGCATGCCCGCATTGGCGATCAGAATGTCGAGTCTGCCCCAGCGCTCGAAGATGGCGGCACCAAGCCGGTCAAGCGCGGCGAAATCTTTCAGATCGCAAAGCACCAAGGTCGCTTCGCTCCCGGCGGCGCGGATCGAATCGTCGAGTTCTTCAAGCGCCCCTTGGGTGCGGGCAAGCGCAATCACATGCGCGCCCGCGCGCGCAAGCTCGAGCGCCACCGCGCGGCCAATCCCGCGCGACGCCCCGGTCACGAGAGCGATACGGCCGTCAAGCGGGCGGGACATGGTTCGTCAGATTGAAGGGCTCCGAAAGTGCATTCGCGTGCAATAGCAAAATTTGGAAGCCGCAATCAGAAACGCCGCTCCTTTGCGGCGATCTTAGAGGCTTCCGTTTTCGGGCCTCCGGCCGAAAGACCGGGCAAGACCGGCAGAGGCGAATGCGGAGATTGTCCTCGCCGGACCGCCAAGCATTTGGCTCTGGGAGCAGTGCCGATAAACGGCGCGCACGAGATCGGCAGCCTTTGCGCAAGTCTCCGCTTGGCCGCAGACGAGCGCGCAAGCAAAACGGTAGAGCTGCGGCGCGCATAATTCGAGTTCGTCCCGCAATGTCATTTTTGCGCTCCCCTGCCAGCGCGGGACTCGAGACGTGCCCTTAAGTTCGCCCAAGGTTTTTGCGCCCGGAATTGCAAACACCATCGGCATGGTGGCGGCCGGGCCGAGCCTTTCCCGCTCTGCGGCCTTGCACTCAGCGCGCGCAGCCCTTAAACGCAGCAGATGCCACCGCCGTTCCAAATGACGGCATCGGTACCTCAAACAGACCTGATCGAGCATGACGCTTCCGGGAATTTCGATGCCTAGCCTGCACACGCCGGGAATCCTCGCCGGGAAACGCGGTTTAGTCATGGGAATCGCCAACAACCGGTCGATTGCCTGGGGGATTGCCAAGGCCGCCCGCGAGGCTGGCGCCGAACTTGCCTTCACCTATCAGGGCGAATCACTCGGAAAAAGAGTCCGGCCGCTCGCCCAAGATCTCGATGCCAGAGTTTTGGGCGATTGTGATGTCACCGATACCGATGCTTTAAATGCCGCGTTTCAAGAAATCGCATCCTCATGGGGGACTATAGACTTTGTTGTGCATTGCGTTGCATTTTCCGATAGAGACCAGCTCACCGGAAGATACATTGACACGACAGCGGAAAACTTTGTAAATTCGCTCCTCGTCTCGTGCTATTCGTTTACCGCAGTTGCCCAGCGGGCCGAGAAGCTTATGCCGAACGGCGGCGCCTTGTTGACCCTGACATATTATGGGGCCGAGAAATGGATGCCGCATTACAACGTCATGGGAATTGCCAAGGCTGCGCTCGAGTCGAGCGTGCGCTACCTTGCCGCCGATCTTGGCGATCACAATATTCGGGTGAACGCGATTTCGGCCGGCCCGATCAAGACATTGGCGGCCTCGGCGATCGGCGATTTCCGTTACATCCTCAAATGGAACGAGTACAATGCTCCGCTGCGCCGCACCGTCACAATCGACGAAGTCGGCGAAAGCGCTGCCTTTCTTTTGTCCCCGATGGCGCGCGGCATAACCGGCGAAATCCTCCATGTGGATGCAGGTTACCATATCGTTGGCATGAAGAATCCGGCGGCGCCCGATATCGCGGCTCTACCCAAAGACTAAGTCGAGAAGGGTCTTGCTTCGAGACGTCATTTTGCTACGAAGCTCGCGCTTGCCGTCTCCCCGCGTGCAAACCGGTTTTGACCGTCAGCGAAGCGATGCAGTCACGCGGTCGGCAGCACTCGGGGACGCGTGCACGGAATATTGTCGCCCCAATTGTGAGGCACGTCCTTTGGCGGCAAACGCCGCGTCCAGGGACAAAGAGTAGTTTCCGTGCTCCCGCAAGATTGGCGCCAAGCCCAATGGTCCGGACCTTCCTGGTCTTCCAATGGTGCAAGATTCTTTCGTACCGGCTTTTAGCAGGTGGTGAGCTATGCTGCTTAGGCCATTGAACGCCCAAAACCTCCAGGAAAAGGATAATCTGCCGGGGGCTGTGCCAGGGACGGTTTTGCATGGCCCCATCCGGCCCGATTTGATCCGCGACGAATTGCTGTGCGAAATCTTCTCGGCGACGGTGGCACAAAACCCCGCTGCCACTGCCTTCGTGACGGAGGAAGGCAAACTCACTTATGCCGAGGTCGATGCAAGAGCCGAGGCCATCGCCCGCGGTCTCGTTCGAAAAGGGATATGTCCGGGCCGCGTCGTTGGACTTTGGATGCCGCGCGGCGTTGAGCTTCTCATCGCCCAAATCGCGATCGCTAAAACCGGTGCGGCTTGGCTGCCCTTCGACGCCGATGCTCCTCCCGAGCGCATTTCGCTTTGCTTGTCAGATGCCGAAGCGTCCGGCATCTTGACCGCGCCAGACTTCG
>JBPYDY010000121.1:0-5862 GCA_051986155.1 Methylocella sp. | reverse complement strand
GCCGCCAAGCGGAGAGAAGCGCGGCACCCTTGGAATAAACGAGCACCGCGCCGAGAATAACGATGCCTCCATAGCTGGCAAGTTCGACGGCATTGGCAGCCATCGTCATGTGCCTTGCGCCCGCCCGGAGCAAAACGGCGCTGATGCCGACGATCGCAATCGCGGTCACGCCTTGCAGGAGCGCGGCTCCGAAGGCAATCGCAATCCCCCGCCGCAAGGCGCGCTCATCGGCGAGCATGTAAGAGGCAATCACCATCTTGCCATGGCCGGGGCCGGCCGCATGGAAAATTCCGTAAGCGAGACTTAAACCCATAAGACCCCAGGCCGCTCCGCCGCTCTCCTTGGCGGCACGGATGGCCGTGCTCAGCAAGCGGTAAAAGCCCGATTCTCTTGCCAACAGCCAGCCGCTAAGGCCTCGCGTGCTGCCAAGCGCGCCTTCATTTGCGCCGACCGCAAAAGGATGATGCACGCCTTGCGCAAGGGATGGATGAGAGAGCGAAGCGCAAGCCGCGAACAGAGCGAGGAACAGGACCAGAAAGGCGGCAGTATATCTGCGCCGCCCTGCGGGAGCACAAGCGGAAAATAGCGAAGTCATCAAGGCCTCACGGACAAGCGACAATGACCCGGCTTGCGAGCTTGACCCCGAAATCATAGCCCGGCGAAAGACCGGAAAAAAAGGATTCGGACAGCTTTTTGGTGTCGACATTCGCCAAAGGCTTGGCGCCGAGCACGTTGACCGAGCAACCCTTTTGCGCTCCCACCATCCCGACAGGGTTTTGATCGTCCATCTCGAAGGCAACAAAATAGGTCGGATCGTAAACCTGAAACGAAAAGGCTTTCGATGCGCTCGCCGGGGCTTTTAAGGGCAGCGTGAACCGCAGCACCACGCGCTTATCTTGTCTCTCCTCGAGCGAATAGTCCTCCGGCGCGTCGAATTCGATGTTCTGGCCCGCGGCCTTCGCAAAGGTGAAATAATCGAATTCGGCAAGAGACTCGACATTGGATTTCGCGAGCGGCGCGAGCTCTTCCTTCGTCAGAAGCTTTCCGTCTTGGCCCTGCCCTTCGGTCACGAAGGCCGAATACATTTCGTCAAAGGTCCATGTATGCCGTATGGCCGTAATCTCGCCCTTGGCGTTGAAGACCGCTTGCGCGCGCGCCGTGACCCAAACATGGGGATGGGCCTCCGCCACCGGCGCGAGAACCCCAACGGCGCCAGCCGCAAAGATGATCCGCAACCACAATGATTTAGCCATCAAAACTTTCGGGCGGCATTTGGCGCCGCGTGGTCTACGATAAAAGCGCCTAGCGCATGGCCGTTAGGCCTTATGGATAAGCAGTCTGGCCGAAGAATGGCAAGCCGTTGCCAAGCCTTGGCTGCGTTGCGGCAAGCTTTACTCTGGACCGGCTGGCTATCGGTCCCGGACGCCCCAAACCGCGCTCCACTGCGGGCCGCTTGCCATGCCGTCGCAGCGGCTGCGCGACGAGCGGCCTCAACAATTAGCTCGTAGTCACCCCTTGCCTCAACCGCTGAGCCCTGGCCTAATTTAACGGCACCAAGCTTTTTCGTAGCAAGCCGAAAATCTTAATCCAAGGATCGCGCAAGGTTCATGTCTAGCATGACTGATAATATCCTACGGACTTGCAGCGTGCCTTGAGACAATCGCCTAACAAACATTTGATGCAACGGATTTTTGCGCCACATTTCGAACTGACGTTGAATGGTTACACTCCGAATCGGATCCGAAATCGCCGCTAACCTCTTTTCGCAGTCGGTCGTTGCGGCACGCGCGCGGCTATTGCCGAACGGCGAGTTGCTTGACCGGGCCGAGAAGCTTAAGGCGCTTGGCCAGCGCGGATTGGCGGCGGAGCTCTACAAAGCGTGGATTGCGTTTAATGCGAACGACAACGCCCTTTATGCCGCCTACTTCAATTATGCGGTCGAGCTCAATGAGGCCTCGGACCGGCCCGGGGCAATCAACGCCCTGCGCGAATGCATCCGGATCAAGGGCGACTTCTACCCGGCCTATATCAATCTCGGGCGAGCGCTCGAAGACAGCGGCGAGATCGGCCAGGCGGTAACGCAGTGGATGGATCTTGTCGTCAATCTGTCGGCGGTCAATGGCGAATCGATCCGGCACAAAATCCTCGTGCTGAACCAGTTGGGGCGGGTGCTCGAAAGCGTCTACCAAGACGGCCAAGCCGAGGAGGCACTCAAGCAATGTATCGAGCTCGACAAAGGCCAAATCGAAGCCATTCAACACTGGGCCGCCTTGCGCAAATGGCCCGTCATTGCCGGCTGGGACTATGCCACGCCTCGGGATTTGATTGCGGGCATGTCGCCGCTCTCGCTCGCCGCTTATGCCGATGATCCGATGTTCCAGCTTGCGCATGCCCATCACTACAACAAGCATTTTGTCGGCCGGTCACGCGCCGCAACCTTTGAGCGCGGTTCCCCGGCAATTCAGAGCGGCAGGAAAAAACTTCGCATTGGTTATCTATCGTCGGATTTGCGTGAGCACGCCGTTGGATTTGCGGACGTATTCGAGACGCATGATCGCTCAAAGTTCGATATTTTTGCTTATTATTGCGGCATTGCGCGCACGGATTCGACTCAGGCCCGCATCATGTCAGCGGTAACAAAATGGACTGGCATCAATGGTCTCAATGACGATGAGGCCGCGCAGACGATTGCCGGTGACGAGATTGACATTTTGGTTGATCTCAACGGCTACACGAAGGATGCGCGGGCAAAGGTCATTGCGCAAAAGCCAGCTCCGGTCATCGTGAACTGGTTCGGATTCCCGGGCTCGATGGGCAGCACTTATCATCATTATCTGATCGCCGACGATTATATCGTGCCGCCGGAGCATGAGGTCTTTTACTCGGAGAAGGTGCTAAGGCTCCCCTGCGACCAGCCAAACGACCGCAAGCGCGTGGTTTCTCCAACGAGCCCATCCCGCCAAGATGCCGGCCTGCCGGAGAGCGCTTTCGTTTATTGCTGCCTCAATGGCACGCAGAAATTGACTCCACGGGTGTTTGACCGGTGGATAAGCATACTTGGGCAAGTCGACGGCAGTGTGCTTTGGGTGCTTGCAGGAACGGTGGCGACGAATGACCGCCTGAGGCTTTATGCAGTGTAACAAGGTATCGCTCCGGAGCGTATCGTTTTTGCCGAGAAGACGGCCAATCCCGAGCATTTGGCGCGTTATTCGCTCGCCGGCCTTTTTCTCGACAATCTGCCCTACGGCGCGCACACCACGGCCGCCGATGCCCTGTGGATGGGCGTGCCGGTGCTCACCTTGCCTGGCCGTAGTTTCGCGCGTTTTGCGCCAGCGTCGTCAAGGCGGCGGGTCTTCAGGAAATGATTTGTTCTTCCCCTGAGGACTATATCGCGAAGGCTGTTTCATTCAGGCGTAACCCGCAGCTGCTCGCTGCCTGCAAGGAAAGACTCGTCGCGCAACGCCAATCCTGCTTGCTTTTCGACACGCCGCAACTTGTCCGCCATCTCGAGGAACTCTACCGGCAAATGTGGGACGATTTCGAGCGGGGCGCGCTGCCGGCTCCCGATCTGAGCAATCTCGATATCTATCATGAGATCGGTCTCGGTCTCGATTTGGAGAGTGCCGAATTGCTGAGCGACGACGCCTATCGCGCGCTCTACAAGCAAAAGCTCAACGAATGGAACGGCGCCTGTCCCCTCCGCTGCGATGTCCGGCTGTGGCAGGAGTAATATAGCTCTCGCCGTTCCGCGCTTTCATCAAAGACAGTCTCGTTCGGAGAATTGGTTTGCCGGAAGCCCCGCGGCATCACAGCGTGAGCGGACCAAGGTCCCCGACGGCACGGGTCCCGGGCAGCAACCCCCGCGCCCGCGCGGTGATTTTGCAGACGCCCCCGCCGCTCGTTACCTCGAAGAGGTGATATGCCGCGCGCTTTTGTCCTGTTCCACGCACGACCGACGCCGATGGTACGCCGACGACGGGCACAGGCCCTTTGGGCGCGTCCATGCGACTGAGGCAAAGCCGGTGGTTATGGCCATGGATGATGAGCTCGGCACCGGCGCGGCGGATCGCCGTGGCAAAGCCATGCGCATCCAGAAGCCCGCGCCCCCAGCTTGCGACGGAGAGTTGCGGCGGGTGATGCAGCATCACGATGCGGAAGAGTCCCCGCCTTCCCGTCTCCGCAAGAAGCCGTTCCAAGGCCGCCAATTGGCGGCGGCCCAAATATCCCGAAGCGATAAAAGGGGGCATCGGGACAGCCGACGACAGACCGATCAGGGCCACCTCGCCGCGCAGGCGCAGATAAGGGAAATCCTCGCCGGAATTCGCTTCGCCTGCCGTCCATTGCGCAAAGGCGCGGGCAAGATCGGGCAACGAACCGCGCACATAGGCGTCGTGATTGCCGGGCACAAAACTGACCTGCTCAGGGGCGCCCAACGTCTCGAGCCACCTTCGGGCAAGCCTGAACTCTGCCGGCAACCCGATATTGGAAACGTCTCCGGTGACTACAATGTGAGTTGGATGATGTGTCTTCATGTCGGCGACGATCTCGTCCAGCACCGCCATGTCGTGGATGCGCGAGCGCGAACGCCTCCAATTGAAATAGCCGGTGGCGCGTTTGCCAAGAAGCTCGGAGCGGCGGGGCCGCGGCACGGGCCCGACATGCGGGTCAGATAAATGGGCAAGCAAAAACTTCACGCGGCCAGTCCGATCCTTTCCAGCAGCGCGTGGAGCGCGTGCCATGGCCGCGGTTTGCACCTGGCGCGAAAGGCAAAATGTGGGGCTTTAGCCGTCATCTGCACGGTCCAGGCCAATAGTCTCCGCCATCCCCCGCCTTGAAGCCTCACGCAAAAATGGCTTGGCGTTATGGGCAAAGGAGCAGCCTGGGCGCAATGGTCCATGGCCGAGTTCACCCCTCTCCTTTCGCGCGGCACCCCTGCTTTTCTCTTCATTCCTTGTAGCTCCAATTTCGCTTCCTTACAGGGCTGAGCAAGATTAAAGCCAGGGATTGGGCAGCACGCCGTTCTTCCATAGCCTCCTCCCAGGCCAGGTCAAAAGAACTGCTCCGGCATGGTTGCATATAACTTGTGCGCGCAGCCGCGATAACCACGAATTGATTGGCGCCGCAACCGCAATTCTCTAAGCTCGCAGGGCGCAAGAGCATGTTTCTATCTTGGTGAGTGTCGATGGCATCCGCCCGCGGGTTTATCTTGGCATTCTGTGGGCGCGTGGCGGCGGCAGGCTGCTTTGCAGCTGGAGGAGTTGGGGCCGTCTTTGCGCAAGATAACTACGTAGTCGATAATTACGTAGTCGAGCTATTTACCAGCCAAGGCTGCTCCCACTGCCCTCCCGCCGACCGCTGGCTGGCGGGAATCGCGCGAAATCCCGATGTTGTCGCAATCTCCTTGCCCGTCGACTATTGGGACTATATCGGATGGCGGGATACGCTCGCATCCCCCGCGTTTACTGCCCGCCAGAAGGCCTATGCGGCGGCGAATGGTGACAGGCGCATTTATACGCCACAAGTCGTCGTCAACGGACTGATCGCGGCGGCGGGCGGAGACGAGACCGAGATCGCTCAGGCGATTGGTCAGGCCAAAGGCCTCGACGGGGCGATGACCGTGCCGATACGGCTCTCAAAGGCAGACGGGCATTATTCGGTCGAAGTCTCAGCGGGACCAAACGGGCCGGCGTCGGTTGTCGCGCTACGTGTCGCGCCCGCGGCCACGGTCGCAATCGGGCGTGGCGAAAATGCCGGCAAGAGCCTCACCTACACAAATGTCGTGCGCGCAATCGACAAACTGGGCGATTGGACGGGCGCGGCTGCAACCTTCAATCTGCCGGACCCGCCGCGAGACGGCGAAGG
>JBPYDY010000120.1:0-3158 GCA_051986155.1 Methylocella sp. | reverse complement strand
GGGACACCGATCTTGCGGACCAATACGAGATCAAGAGGCGCCTTGAGGGCCTTGGCGACTTCGGCCGCGACCGGCACGCCGCCGCGCGGTAGCGCCAAAACGATCGGCGCGCGCTGCCGGTATCCGGCAAGCGCCGCGGCCAAAAGTCGGCCAGCGCCAGAACGATCTTTGAAGGGCATTGCGCTGCTCCCCGGCCCGTGCCGACTTATGGGCGATGAGGCCCGATGAACCTCGGGTACGTCGATTTGGCCCTGACGCCGTACGCGAGGCAACCTTGCTTCCATCCAGAGGCGTATCACTACCTCAATCATCACCACGCTGATGTAGGTTTTTCATCACAGCGATCGCGGTTACAAACCCATCATCCGATAGTGATTTTGCTACTTGTGGCCCGGCTGCACGCAAGAACTCCTGTATTTCCCTTGGACCGACAATACCGTTGAACGCTGTCCAGGAACGATAGATCACGTCTAACGTTTGGTACCATCGCGATTGCTTATTATAGAATCCGCGAAGCCTTATGATATCCACGAGTTCTCTTGCGATCTGACCATAATTACCTTCCTCATAGCCCCCATCAGACAGGAGATAAGCGGCCTTCGAAAAACTACGAAGGTCGCTCATTGTGATGCCCTCAAGGACGCGAAGCATTTCTTTGCAGATTGCCGCTGTTTGGGCCTTTGTGAAGACCTCGATGGTTGCAGTCAAAGGAAGGTTGTCGCACTGCGTAACTTGAGTGTGGTCCTCGTCCGTAGCGTCCCCAGCGGGTGCCATTTGAGATGTGGCTGCGAGTAACAATCCGGTTATAAATGTGATTCGAATGATTTTCATGCCACTCCCGTTTGTGCAGTGAAATAGCCAAGCACCCTCACTCCCACAATCCCGGTAATTTCAAAGAACGCGTCCACGACTTCAAAATAATCCGTTTCCGGGCGGGGAGGGTCAATTCCACTAATAGCAAATTTCACCACCCGCGTGGTGTCGTCGGTGCTTTCAATTGAACTATAAAAATGTCTCCCTGATAGATGAACGAAGTCGGATGTCTCCTCATAGATTTGGCTAACCCACGGGTGCTTTTCCGCGAGCTTCCTTCGCAAATAATTGTCAGTCAATTTGTTCCCCACAGAATCTTTCAGGGTGTTGAACCTTTTTCCGCCGAGGATTGCCTGACAGCATGCATCTCGTTCCTTGAAAAGGAGCAACGTGTTTATCCGCATGGCGATGTCAATTTGCATGCGTAAAATTGCGGCCGCACAAGGAAAATTTTTCGCTCCTATCAGGTCGCGAAATCCTTGCGATTGTGCCAGAGTGCGCTTCAAAGCTCCGATAACGAAGAGAGTTGAATGCGAGACCTGAATTCCGACATTCATGATCCCGCTGCCTTCCGCGTTAGCTCGGTTTCGAGCCTTTCTATCCTTCTGATGCGATCAGCAAGGGTTGGATGCTCCATCGGCCTTAATTGCTCGTCTTTCATCGCCATGCCTCAGCCTCGTTGGGCCCAATATTGAACCTCCTGTGGGCTTCTGCAACGGCGCGAATGCCGCCAACTATCGCAGGCCAGGGCTCAGCTTGCGATCTTTCGCGCCCGTTTGGCGAGCGTGCGCAGCCGCAAGGCGTTGAGCTTGATGAATCCCGCCGCATCCCGATGGTCATAGGCGGTCATACCTTCCTCGAAAGTCACGACATCCTGATCGTAGAGCGAATAGGGACTTGAGCGGCCGACGACGGAGGCCAAGCCCTTGTAGAGCTTGAGGCGCACCCTTCCGGTCACGAATTCCTGGCTGCGGTCAATTAGAGCCTGCAGCATTTCACGCTCGGGCGAGAACCAAAAGCCGTTATAGATAAGCTCGGCATATTTCGGCATCAGCTCGTCCTTGAGATGCGCGGCACCCCGGTCGAGCGTGATCTGCTCGATGCCGCGATGCGCGCAAGAGAGGATCGTTCCGCCCGGCGTCTCATACAAGCCGCGGGATTTCATGCCGACAAAGCGATTTTCGACGAGATCGAGCCGCCCGATGCCATGTCTGCGGCCAAGTCCGTTGAGATGTGCAAGCAGGCTTGCCGGCGACCCCGCCTTGCCGTTGACGGCGGTTGCATCGCCGCGCTCAAAGTCGATCTCGGTATATTCGGCCTCATCCGGCCCGTCTTCGGGATTGAGCGTGCGCGAATAGACGTAATCCGGAACCTCCGTTGCCGGGTTCTCGAGCACTTTGCCTTCGGAAGACACATGCAGCAGATTGGCGTCGACGGAGAAGGGCGCCTCGCCGCGCTTATCCTTGGCGATCGGAATCTGGTTTTGCTCGGCAAAAGCGAGGAGCGCGGAGCGCGAGGTCAAATTCCATTCGCGCCACGGCGCGATGACCTTGATATCGGGCTCGAGCGCATAATAGGAAAGCTCGAAGCGCACCTGATCATTGCCCTTGCCGGTTGCGCCATGGGCCACGGCGTCCGCGCCCACCTTGCGGGCGATTTCGATCTGTTTCTTCGCGATCAAGGGCCGCGCGATCGAAGTGCCAAGGAGATAGAGGCCCTCATATTGGGCGTTGGCGCGGAACATCGGAAAGACATAGTCCTTCACGAATTCCTCGCGCAGGTCCTCGATGAAAATATGCTCGGGCCTGATGCCAAGAAGAATTGCCTTTTGCCGCGCAGGCTCAAGCTCCTCGCCCTGGCCGAGATCGGCGGTGAAGGTAACGACCTCGCAGCCATAGGTGGTCTGTAGCCATTTGAGAATGATCGACGTATCAAGCCCGCCGGAATAGGCGAGCACGACCCTTTTTACGTCCCTTGTTTCTGACGGCATTGAGACCTCGCGGTGATGAGCGGCTGCCGCGACTATAGTGGCGGCGCCGGGTGGCGCAAGAGCTGCGGTATGGCCCCCTAATCGCGCAATTGACGGAAACTGTTGCCGGGCTTGTGCCAAACTTTCGGCGCCGTGCGCCAGACCGTTATGGTTAAGCGGTGTTTAAGCAATTCGCTTCAGTCTTCCTTGTGCATTGGCTCGGGAAGCAGCGTCCGGGCAAAACGAGGATATTTTAAGATGAATCGCAGTGATTTCACCCGGAAACACGCCTTGGCGCTGGCAACGATTGGCCTGGCCCCGCTTGCCGCGTTGGGAACTCTGTCCTGCCCGCGAAAGGCGCGGATTACGAGCAGCC
>JBPYDY010000119.1:0-6440 GCA_051986155.1 Methylocella sp. | reverse complement strand
GAGTCCGGCAGAAATCTACGATAACTACCTCATTCCTCAGGTCATCGAGAATACGAGTCGCGGTGAACGTGGTTTCGACATCTATTCCCGGCTTTTACGCGAGCGGCTAATTTTCCTGACTGGCCCGAGCAACGGGATCGCTGCCACGGTCGCGGCGCTGAAATCGTAAAATGCGGCAAATTGCGTGAGGATTTCCAGCGGGTACACCGGATAGCGCAGAAACGTAGGCACGCTGACCTCTCCCAGGACGAGGAGAAAGATCACTATGGTCGCGAACAGGACCGCTGGCGTGATCAATGGCAATGTGATGCGCCAGAGGACATTCGGCCAATGGCTCACCAATAGGCCGGCATGCTCCAATCGTGGATTTACGGTGTTGAGATAGGCGATAGTCAACAGCATGGCCACGGGCATGAACACAGTCGAAAATGTGCCTATGCACCCGTACAAGCCAAAAAGGTTCGAGGACAAGCCGCCGCTCACCGAACCGATCATCGTCAAGTGCGCGTTTATTACCGGCTGCGCCGTGGAGGCCGAAGACTATACTGTCCGAATCGTCGCTTGGGAGAGAACAATGGGGGGCTAGGCGAGGGAATGGAAGAGCGCCGGATCGTTGTGCTTTTCGCCATGCCGATGCCTGCTGCCCGGGCATTGAAAGCCGAACTAAATCGGAAGCTCAAGGCGGGGAACTAAACGGCCGTTGGGCCGTGCACGACGCATTTATGCAAAAACCCCTGGCCGGGAGGGATACCTAGCCAGGGGGCGAGTGTTTCTAGGGAGGGGGCGCGGGAGAGGGGTAGCCCCCCCGCTGTCCGCCACAACAGCAGAGTTATTTCATGTTGAGGAGTGGCTGCACTATTGGCGGCAAGCTTGGTTTTCAATCCACATTTGTGTGATCGGCGGTCATCGATCGGCACGGTCGCAAGTTACGGCGCAACCCGTCAACTTGGTGCGTTGTGCCGAAGGACCGGAATTCCCGGCTTGGGTGTCAAGTGTTAGAGTTTCACCACTAGCCATGCCTGAGCAGTCAGTCATCGTTTGGGACTTGGAGACTGCCCCAGACCTCGCGGCGGCAGCGCGGATGCTGGATCTGGGAGATGCATCCGAGGCGGACGTGCGCCAAGCGCTTGGGTCAAGTTTCCCAAAACATCCGCTGCACAAGATCGTTTGTATCGGCGCACTAATTGCCAGCCGCCAGGCTGAGGGGTGGCGCATTGACGCGCTCGGTGCGCCCCACATCGGCGAGCGCACTGAGGCGGAACTGATCAGCGCATTTGTAGAACGGGTCGGGCAGCTGCGGCCAAAACTGATAACGTTCAACGGACACCGCTTTGATCTGCCCGTGCTTAGATACCGGGCGATGGTGAACCGGATCTCGGCGGCGGGCCTGCAGGTCCGACCCTACTTTCATCGCTTCAGCGACGATGCGCTCGATCTCTGCGACACACTGGGCTCGTTTGCGTTTGAGGCAAGGGTGAAGCTGGATGAGATCAGCAAGATACTAGGCCTGTCCGGCAAGCCCGAAGGAGTTGACGGCAGCCGGGTGGAGGAGATGATCCTCGCTGGCCAGATCGAGGAGGTCGCCCGCTACTGTGAGAGCGACGTGCTGAACACCTACCGTGTCTGGCTCGTCTACGAGTTGTTCCGCGGCTCAATAACCGTCAAAGAGCTTGATTGGAGCGAGACGCAAGTTCGCGATTTTGTAGCAAACTTCAAATCGTCTAATCCTCACTTACGGGCCGTGGTTGAGCAAAGGTTCCCTCGTTAGTCGAGGATCCATATCCTAGGCGTGCCCCTTTATCTTCTTCGTCTTCGTTCGCCCCCTGCGCGCCGATTTACGTGGTTGGGGCAGCGCCTTCCCGGGTCGTTACCGCCGAGGCAACGATCCTGCCCCCTGCTGATCGGCCTGGATGCGCTCTAGCAACACGATGGCAGGCTCATCATTCGGATCTTGTGGCACAAGCTCGCCCCGGAAAGCCTTGGCAAGAATGGCCTGGTCGAGTTTCGGCAGGAGCCGCGACGCATTGGCATGCTCGGCCGCGATGCGATCGAGCCAAGCGAAAGCGGTTTCAATGCGGTGGATGATTTCTTTTTCTTCGGGGAGAGGCGCGACCGGAATTGGGAATTCCGCAAGGCCTTCTTTCCCGATGTGATAGATGTTCACGCCTTGCGTTTTAGATGCGAACCTTTCAGTTAACGCGTTGAACAAGAGGTGCGCATCGATGTTTGCTTGCCCAAAGTGCGGCGCTAATCGATACCGGCTTTATCAGGTTGCCGATGTTTGGGCTTGTCGACAATGTCATGCACTCGACTGGTCTTGCAGACACCGCAACAGATCAATTCCTGGCCTCGCTCGCAGCCTTTTGTTGCGGCGGTGGATAGGTGCCGAGCCTCGCCCATTTGCGCCATTGCCTGATGTCACATGCGCAAAGCATCGCCGGTATGTCGAAGAGATTGCCGTTCTTGAACGCGGGCTCATTGCGCATCTTCGCAGCGTGAATGATGACTTGAAACGTCGCATCAAATCGCGCAAGGAAAAGCGGACATGGAACACGAGGAAGAAATCGACCACCGCCGTGTGAGGCGCATTGCGCGCGAGCACAAATGCACTGTGCCGCAACCAATGGGGGGGTGCTTTTGCCATGTGGCCCATGGGCCGCTTTGCCCACGACAGCCGGCCCTGTGCACTCAGCCATGGTAGCCGTCCCGAAAAGGCGGTAAAATATAATCATGATCACGGATGCGATGGACGATAACGCACGGCCTCCGGAAATGAGCGGCAACGCCGAGCTCTCAGGAACGGACAATAACGCTGAGCTGGACGCTGACACTGCGCTCCCGAGAACGGGCAATAACGGAACCGCAAACTATCAAATTAAAGAAAACGACGAAGAGCTTCTCATCCGGTCGCAGTGGGATCTCGATCGGATTGTGTCGGAGCTGCGGGTTTTGCGGACCGAGTGGCGGCAAAGCACAAATCCTGACGGCGTGAGCTATGAGCTGCCATCGCAAGAAGCGGCGTCCAACATTCTGAAGGAGTTGTCGGCCGCGCTTTTTCCGCGGCATTTCGCCCAGCCGGATCTCACCGAAGGGGGTGTTGATTACTTCGTGGGACGCACTCTCAATGGGGCGCTCCAATCACTTCTTGAGCAGGTCCGCCGGGAATTGCGGCTTGCATCCCGGTCGGCCGACAAGGCCGCTGCGCGGCCAGAGCAGCAGGCCTGCGAAATTATAAGCAAATTCGCGGCAAATCTTGCGAACGTGCGCGCGCTGCTCGAAAGCGATGTTCGCGCTGCCTATCAAGGAGATCCGGCCGCGCGCAGCATCGATGAAGTATTATTTTGCTACCCGGGAATTGTCGCGATCACCCATCATCGGCTCGCCCATGAGCTCTATAAATTGGGCGCGCCTCTCCTTGCCCGCATCATTTTTGAGATCGCGCATGCCGCAACGGGGATCGACATTCATCCCGGAGCGCAGATCGGCGACAGTTTTTTCATCGACCACGGGACCGGTGTTGTCATTGGCGAGACTGCGGTGATTGGCCGTCACGTGCGCCTTTATCAGGCTGTAACATTGGGAGCCAAGCGGTTTGCAGTGGATGACAGCGGCGCTTTGGTCAAGGGAGGCGCCCGGCACCCGATCGTCGAAGACGATGTGGTGATTTATTCCGGCGCGACGATTCTTGGCCGGATCACCATTGGCCGTGGTTCGACTATTGGCGGGAATGTCTGGCTCACGCGCAGCGTGCCGCCGGGAAGCCATATCATTCAGGCCCAAGCGCGCAGCGACATTTTTGTCGACGGCGGGGGAATCTAAAACGACCAGCAAAAAGCTGGGGGCAGCACGCTGCCTGGAGAAACTCGTTGCCATTTGACCGGTGTCCTAGCGACTGGCTTTGGTAGGCCACAGTTACGCTGGTGGGGCCCGTTGGGATGCGCGCTCCGGACGTGGAGCATGAGTTGAGCGCCGAGGCGCGACCACCGCTGTCGGATTGACGTTAATTGGGGTCTGCTTCAATTTTCGTGCTCGCGATCAAATTCGAATGGCTAGCCCGCAGTAGCTCGACACTGGCGCGGCCATGGGCCGCTTTAGGGTCTTTAATCGGTTGATCTGGCCTCGGCCTGGCCGCTGCTCCATCTCTCGGTCATTCCATTCTTGGGCTGCGTCGAGATCTCGGCTCAGCGTTCGAGCGAATTGGCGCATGGTGCGAACACCGAAGCGCCGTGCACGAACAAAAATATGGGATTAATCCGGCGCGTAATTGGGGCGGGCCAAGCGCCACTCACAAAAGGATCAAGCGGCATACCTGGATTGGTCACCTCTGAGTCCGAATGGTCTTGAAGGCGGGCCGAACCCGTTTAGGTAACATGTACGATTTAATGGTGATATTCATCGGGGTGTTAGGGCTCTTTTGTTTGTTGCGATGGATGGTTTCACCTTACGTGCAGGGCGCGGGCGCGAGAGCGCTGCAAGCATCTCACCGAAGCAGAGGTGGCTAGGCTGCTCGCTGCGGCCTGCGGCGACCGGTGGGCCAATCGCAACAGGACCATGCTCGCCTTCTGTTTCCGGCATGGGCTGCGCGTGAGCGAGCTTGTCGCGCTGCGTTGGGTTGATATCGACTGGGCTGCCCGCAACGTTGTGATCATGCGCCGCAAGCAGCGGACGGCAACGGGAACAAGGGTCAACGTTCACCCGCTCAGCCCAGACGAAGTCAAGGTTTTGAAAAAGCTCTACGCCGAATATGGCGCCGAATCCGGTTTCGTTTTTGCAACGGAGCGCCGCGGCGCAGACGGCCGGTTCCAGGGCTTCACCACCGCAGGCTCAATCCCCAACTTTGGTCCGCACGCCTTGCGGCATGGCTGCGCGCAGCGGCTTGCGGATGCGGGGCAGGATGCGTTCCTTATCCGCGATGCGCTGGGCCATGCGAACGTTGCGACGTCCAACGCGTATGTTGCGGCCTCGCCGGAGAGGTTTAGGGGCGTGCTATGAGCTTAAACTGGGAGAACCAATGTATAGGCGCGGGAATTGCCCTGCTTGTTCCTAATAACATTGTTATTATGAGCGCCAGGTTTGCCCGTTGTGGTTTTTCGAGAAAAACTAGGGGAGGCGCCTCCCTCAGTTTTTTTTGGTCGGCGGCCTTTGGCCGCTTTGACTTCCAACAGCAGCTGGCCGCCGCCGCATGACTAAGGAACAGCGCGAGAAGGCCCGGCTGCGTTCCCTTCGCTGGCGGCGCGCGGATGGCATAGGCCCGAGAAAGCCCGCACAAAGGCCGTGGCTGGCTTTGGGCCGGCGCGCGAAGGTCCGCAGCCAAGCCGCGCTGGCCGCACGTGAGGCGGTGCTTGATAGACTGCAGTGGCAGATGACGGAGCTGCGCGTTTCGCTTGAGCGATGCGCAGCGGCGCATGAGCTCTTGCGCGCAGAATTATGGCAGCCGCCCGCCAGCACGGACGTTCCAACCGGCAGGAACCGCTTGTCGTTGAAGCGCTGATTTTCCTTTACGCAATCATGGGCGGAACGCTTTGGATGCTCTCTATATGGGTCCTCTAAGCCAATTATTGACCGCGACGAATATGACCAGCCAAAGCACCGCCAAGACCACGAAAGCAATAATCTTGAACACGCGCATCATGGTTTCCCAGACATTACCCTTGCCACCCAAGCTTCAAGGTCATTGGCCAGCTCCGGATTGGCTACCTACCGGGTAAAGAGCCGCTCTACGGCCTTCCGGGCGGGCGAAAATGGCCAACAGACGAAAGCGTAACCAGAAATCCCGGGAATCCGAGCCAATAGGAAGCCCATAGGCGGCCAAATCGGCCCCTATTCCTGGCCTGACCGGACAAAGCCGAGAGGCGGCAAAATGAGGAGCGAAGTCTGACCCGGTTGACTCCCGAAGAGCGCCGCACGCGCGCCCGGCTTCGCTCCGAGCGCTGGCGCCGCGCGCATGGCATAGGCCCGCGACGGCCCGCAGAGCGCCCGTGGCTACCAAGTAACAGGAGCAGGCTGGCACCTGATCCTGCGGCTACCTTAACGAACAACTTGCTGGCAGTAGTCACGGTATTCCTCCTGATCCAGAGTATGTCCTCGCCCATCCTGGGCGGCACTCGCTATGTCCGGTACGCTAAAGCAAGGATAGATGTTGGACGTTGACGGTTCTCGGATGCCTGGCTTAAGGGCCCTCGCCAGCCTAAATGACGATAAACGAGCCACTTGCCCATTGTTTAGGGAAGAGATTTAACTTCCCAAACGGTGGTCCTGTAGAGTGCGACCAACATAGGTTAGAGATCCGTGCCTCGCATCCCACAGGGGATGCGCCTTGCTATTCGCCTTGATGCAGGCATCAGAGGAGTTCGATAGGAACGCTCGATCTGGCCAATAATTGGCCCATGCTCGTTGAGATAGGGGTGCAGCACGTCTTCGCTGGAGCCGGCAAGTCTAAA
>JBPYDY010000118.1:0-12637 GCA_051986155.1 Methylocella sp. | reverse complement strand
AGGGCTTTTATCGGGGCGTTTGCCGCGGGCGGCACGACAATGAATAGCCGCCGCGATATATTCCAAATCCATACGGCAAAGAGGTATCAGGGAGATGAACCCGGCCCTCCGCACGCTCTTGATCCTTGCACTGGCGCATTTATCTCTTTCGGCATTGGAAGGCTGTGCCGTCGTTGACCAGTATGGCTCGCGCGCAATCGAGTATAACGAGCAGACCACCGCCTCAAAAAACTCAATTGTATTGCTGAATATTTTGCGGGCCGCCTACCGGGAGCCGTTGCAATTCACCGATGTGACGACGGTCACGGGCACGGCTTCGGCGCAGGGCAGCCTCAGCGCCGATATTCCTGTCCGAATAAGGGAGCCGGTTTTACCGCGCCAAACTTGTTGATTTTAAATCCCTCGGCGACGGTCGCGGGTGGACCGAATTTCAGCGTCGCCAATTTGAGCACGCAAGAATTCTACCGGGGACTGCAATCGTCTATCGATACCCAGGTCATCGACACTTATGTGGCTTCAGGCGTATCTCTCAATCTTCTTCTCCCCTTGTTAATCTCAGAGATTAAAATGGACGAGGCCGACAAGGTCCGAATCTTGCGCAATACCGGCTCGACGTTCGAGTCATATGTCGACTTTCGCAAGGTCATCGCGGAATTGGTTAGGAAGGGCTTTTATATTGAAACTAAACCAACTGATGAAGATATCGGGCCTACTTTGACGAGGGACGAGGCAACCGATCCAAAGCTTCTGGCCGCGCTTGCGCAAGCAGGCAGCGACTCCTCCGTGACTTTGGAGAAAACCGCAGACCCCTCTGGCGTCAACGCATCAAGCCAGGTGCTCGCGATACTGACCGACCTCCTTGCCCTGCAAAGCTCCGCCAAGAGTTTGCCGGCGCCCAATGTGATCGCGGTTGCTCCCTAGCTTCGGTCATGCGGGCAACACCGCCGCCAGGCACGCGAGCGATCGCTGTCCGCAATTGCCCAGCGTTTGCTCCCAGCCAAGCGCTATTTCGCAAAGAGCGCCAGCGCCTCGGAGGATAGGACGCCGCCGGTAATTGCGACGCCGGCGAAGGGCGCCGTATCCGCGACCGTGCGGCTCGTCAGCATGATCTGACCGATTTTTTTTGCGAGCTCTTCGATTGGACCACCCGGCCGATGCCGCACCAAATAATGGCGCCCATGCACATCGCACAAGGCTCGCCCGAGGTGTAAAGCGTTGCCCCCGAAAGCTCGGCGGCCGGGCGCCTTGCGACAAAGCCGCGGATCGCCATCATCTCCCCATGCGCGGTTGGATCGTTGTTGGTTTTGCCGAGGTTGCGGCCCTTGGCCAGCACCTCGCCCGCGCGCACGATGACGGCGCCGAACGGAAAATCGCCCCGCGCCGCCTCTGCCAGAGCCATGCGCATAAAGGCTTCGTCTTCGGGGAGCGGCGGTACTGCTTTTGCTGCCGCAAAAGCCTCGCGCGAAAGATTTGCAAAAACGCCGGCGGTGCAAAGCGCCGCCAGCAGAACCTCCCGCCGGCCGATGAGAGACGATTGCGTTGACCTGCAAGAGCGCCGGTCTTGCGTCATGATGCCGCCCTTAAATGCCTTTCCTCAGGCAATCTCTCCGTCCTTGAGAGAAATAAAAATGAGGAGGCCAAGCATGGTCATGAGGATCTGGAAGGCGCTAGAACCGGCGGCCCGCGAGGCCGACTGCCACATGCCGAACCATTCTCCTGCTACCGCAACAAAGCCGCCCTCGTAAAGCAGAAAGCCGAGCGCAAGCCCTACAATCGCTAGCCCTTTCGCGCGCGCGAATTTTTGCGCGCCCGCCTTCAAGGCGCGGGCCATCGCCAAGGTGCCTGCCGCAGTGAGCAGCGCGACGGCAAGTTCCGTCAAAATGATAAGCGCAAAGGCCGCATGATGGAGAAGTGGCGAGGTGACCGCTCGCCAGCGGATCGTTGACCGTGGCGAAATCTGCTCGATGTCCAGCACGGCTTGGACAAAAGCAAAATTCGTCGAATAATCGGTGACATTGTTGTACACGACCAGCGCCATGTAGAGCGCGATTGCGCCAACAGAAACAGTTTTGGCAAGGCGAACGGCAAGCATCTCGGTACCGGGACCTGGATAGAAGCTAACCCATAATATCAAATCCCATATTGGACCCTTGCGTCATGCCTAGCCTTGACGCAAGGCTATCTAGTGCTGGTTTGGCTGAACATCTGCAATGCGCTTATTCTCATCGTGGAAGGTACCAATCTTCCGGACACGAGAGTGGACCACCGCCAACAATACCATCTTTCAAGATCTGCTGAAGCTCATTGATGAAGCCATAAGCGCAAATTTGTCCTGCCAGTTCATCCTCGACAGCTTGCCCCCGGCTGGGTTAGAGATGGAGCGGACAGCCTGATCAAAGGAGCAACCATGACGATCAAGATTGGCGACACAATTCCCAAATCATCGTTCACGGTTATGACACCCGAAGGCCCGCAGATTCGCGGCTCGGACGAAATCTTTAAAGACCACAAAGTGGTACTCTTCGGGGTCGCTGGCGCCTTCACTCCGGTATGCGACAGGAACCATTTGCCAGGCTTTCTTGCCAACATCGATGCCTTCAAGGCGCGAGGAATCGATGCCGTCGCGGTGACCAGCGTCAATGACGTTTTCGTTATGGAGGCTTGGGCAAAGAGCACCGGGGCCGCGGGCAAGATTACCTTTCTCGCCGACGGCAACGGAGATTTCGCGCGCGCGCTTGGGCTTACATTTGATTTGACCGCGCGCGGGCTCGGCATTCGCTCGCAGCGCTATGCGATGATTGTTGACGACGGCGTGGTCCGCAAGCTCAACGTCGAAGATGTGCCGGGTAAGGCCGAAGTTTCGAGCGCGGAAGCGCTGCTGAAGGAACTTTAGGCCGCCCCGCCCTCAGGGTGGCGTATTGCGCCCCATCGGAATTGTCGCTGATCCGCGGCCGAGCCAGCTCACCGAGGCAAAGGCGCCGAGCCACGAGCCCGTTGCGGCAAAGAGGACGTAGATGGCATTTTCGGTGTAGCTAATGACGGCAAATGCGGAGAGCAGGTACCAGATCGCGCTCCAATTCGCGGCCCAGATACGGCGCCTGCTGGTCACCGCGGCATTGAAGAACACATAGGCCGCATCTGTCGCAGCGGTGGAGGCGAGCACGCCCATCGCGATGAGCGGATTGACGGATAGGATCATGCAAAGTCCATCTTTCGAGGTGAATCAACTGCCAGTTTAACCTTTGCTCTCCTTTGGGCCATATGCGTGAAACGCCCTCATGCCTTTGCGCGCTAGAGCATCGGCCCGCATATTCATTGCATCGTCATTATGACCTTTCACCCAGCGCCAATCGATGTCGTGGCGCGCGGCGGCGAGATCGAGCCTTTGCCATAGTCCGGCGTTTTTCACGGGCTTCTTGTCGGCGGTGCGCCAGCCGTTGCGCTTCCAGGCCACGATCCATGCCGTAATGCCCGCCCTGAGATAATTCGAGTCTGTATGGAGATGGACAACGCATGGCTTTTTCAGTGCCTCCAGGGCTTCGATCGCGGCGGTCAATTCCATGCGGTTGTTGGTCGTCGAAGCTTCACCGCCAAATAGCTCCTTCTCATGCCCGCCAAAACGGAGGATGGCGCCCCACCCGCCGGGCCCAGGGTTGCCGGAGCAGGCACCATCGGTCCAGATCGATATTTCGCCGGTCATCGCAGCAAACCTAGCTCGCGGGCGCTCTGCGATTGCTGGTGAATGCGCAGTTTTTGAATGTATTCGCGGGGATCTTTGGGGTGCACCAGAGCATTTGCCGGCACATTCAACCAGTCGACCAGGCGGGTCAGAGCGAAGCGCAGGGCTGCCCCTCGAGCGAGGACCAAAAAAGCCTCGGCTTCGTCAGCGGTTAATCTCCGGACTCTCTCATAGGCGCTGAGGACGGCTAGGCCCTTGGTGATGTTATAGGAGCTATCCGCTTCGAAACACCAGGCGTTGAGACAAATCGCAACATCATAAGCAAGCTGATCCGTGCAGGCGAAGTAGAAATCGATGAGCCCGGATATTTCATCGCCCAGGAACAACACATTGTCGGGAAAAAGGTCGGCATGGATGACGCCGCGCGGCAAATGATGCGGCCAGTTGCGGCCAAGAAAAGCCAATTCGCCGGCGATTTCCGCGGCGAGGCCTCGCTGCAACTCATCCGCGCGCGGCTCTGCCTGTCCGAACAAGGCGGGCCAACTTTCAAGGCCCATGGCATTTGCCCGGATGCCAGCAAAGCCGGCCCCCGCCAGGTGCAGCTTTCCAAGCGCATTGCCGACAGCGGCACAGCAGCGAACGCTTGGATTTCTCCGCCACATGCCGTCGAGGAACGTCACCAGCACCGCTGGGCGTCCCGCGATCCTTCCGAGTGCGCCCCCATCATGGTTTCGTACGGGCTGAGGACAATTCAATCCGTGCGCGGCCAAATGCTCCATGAGGCCGAGAAAAAAAGGCAGGTCCCTTTCGTCGACGCGCTTCTCGTACAGCGTAAGGATGAAATAGCCGCGCTCCGCGTGCAAAAAATAATTCGAATTTTCTACTCCTTCGGCGATTCCCTTTAGGGCAAGAACTTGGCCAAGATCGTAATCGCTAAGAAACCGGGCCAGGTCCGCGTCGTTGACTTCTGTATAAACGGCCATGGCGCATCCGCACGGCGGCTAGACGCGGCACCTCCCCGCGGCACGCCCGGTGTTAGCGGTCTCGCCGCCCGAGGTCAAACGCGGTGTCTGACAGAGGATTGCTCAGGCTGAGACACGTTTGCTGGCGATTTCGGCGATAACCGCTGCCGTCTCGGGCTGGATGACGCCGCAAGAGACGATAAGCTTGATGGCATCGTCCGGGCTGATCGGAAGTTCGATGACCTCCCGCGCGGGCAGGAAGAAATAGAAGCCGGTCGTGGGATTCGGCGTGCACGGCAAAAATACCGAAATATAGTCACTGCTCGAGAGCTGGCCGGCGAAGGACGGGCCGGGAGGCGAACAAATGAAAACGATGGACCATTTTCCCTCGCCCGGGAACTCAATCATTCCCACCCTTCGGAACGTGGTGCCAGAGCTGGAAAATACGGTCTCGAAAACCTGCTTTGCACCTTTGTAGATCGATCGCACGACCGGCATGCGAGCGAGCATGGCTTCGCCAAACCTGATGAGGCTCCGGCCGGCAAGGTTTGCGGCAAGAAAACCGAGTGACGTGAGCGCGAAGAAGGCTAATACGACGCCAAGCCCGGGCAATTGCGCCGGCCAGAAACTATTGGGAACGAGACTCTTCACCCAATTGTCGATGGTATCGACAAACCACCACACAATATAGAGGGTGATTGCGAGCGGACCCGCTACGATGACGCCGGTCAGAAACCAATTGCGAATCCGTCCTCCGAGGCCCGGGACTTTTACCGCCGCGGCGGGGACGTAGCTTTGCACGGGAATGGTGTCGTCTGTCGGCATATTTTTGCTCATTTGCGTGGCCCGCTATAAAGCGCCCAGCCTGCCCGCGGCCAAAATTCTGGTGCCGCGAATTTCACCTTGGCCGAAAGGGTCTTCAAATTTTTGCCTGTTTCGAGGCATCCTGACTAATTCTGCGTGACATTGCATGAAACGTGAGCTACGGTTCCATCGTAAGCCGTTAAGGCCGAAGCCGTGATAAGTTCGGCACCAGTCCAAGTCTTGGGAGGACGCCTGTATCGTCGCTCACACCGCCGGACGGTCCCGCCTTCATACCAAAGACGAAGGCCGGCGAACAGGTTATGGACAGGACTCTAGGAGGCGGAGATACGCAAAGTATCTCTGCCTCTTTTTTTCGCGCCGGCACGCGGATTCGAGACGCAAGCCTCTTAATTTTTGGTTGCAGGGCCATCTTTTCCGAGCGGCAGCGCAGGCCATCTGTTCTGAACGTTGGGCTTTCCCAAACCCTCACGAGCAGGCCCGCTCCGGTCGCCGCGTGCGCCCTTAGGCGCATCTAGCGTTTCGACGTCGGCGCTCATCTCAAGGCAAGTCAGAAGCTCGACGTAGCTTGGCATGGGGGCGGCTCCTTGCGCGGTGCAGTCGCGGCGGTCTCTCTGCGCAAACCGCATCCATTTTTCCACTAATTGGTCATGCGCGTCGGCCTCATCCTTTAAACAGCCCTTATAGGCGACCTCCTTGTCCGCGCCGGCATAGGCGCGCGCTTCCCGGCATGTGCGTTCGATGTTGAAGCGCGGCACCCCTTCCTCCATCGCCAACGGGCGTCCGTGCGGAATGAGCAATGAAATCGAAACGGAAGCAACAATATTCATGCGCGCTCGGCGCGCCCTTATAATTTGGTCCTTATTGATTTGCACCGGCACGCCTGCCACACGGATACCCAGGTGAACATTATAATGTGACAATAATGTTATGATAGCGATTGTTGTTGAAGCTGCGACGATAAGGCCCAGATCTTGAACCAGTCAGTTGAACGCAATCCGGCACCCCATTGCCCACCGTCGGCAGCCTCGCGTGCGCCAGAGGTTACTTCTCATAATGATCCGCGATAAGCCGGTCGAGGAGCCGGACACCGAATCCGGAACCCCAGCTTTGATTGATTTCGCTCGGCGGCGAACCCATGCCGGTGCCAGCGATGTCAATATGCGCCCAAGGCGTGCTATCGACGAAACGCTGTAAAAATTGTGCCGCGGTAATCGAACCGGCATGCCGGCCGCCGGTGTTTTTCATATCGGCGACCTTCGAGTCGATCATCTTGTCGTAAGCCGGTCCAAGCGGCAGTCGCCACAATTTCTCGCCGGTCGCCTCGCCCGCCGCTATCAGCCGGGCGGCGAGCTCATCATCATTGGCGAAGAGGCCCGCGTGCTCATGTCCGAAAGCGACAAGGATTGCCCCGGTCAGCGTCGCGAGATCGACAATGAACTTCGGCTTGAATTTGTCTTGCACATACCAAAGCAGATCGGCAAGGACAAGGCGGCCCTCCGCATCGGTGTTGATGACTTCGATCGTCTGGCCCGACATCGATTTCACAATGTCACCCGGACGCTGGGCTTCGGGACCTGGCATGTTTTCGACAAGACCGATGGCGCCGATGACGTCGACATTGGCCTTGCGCTCGGCCAGCGCCTGAATGAGGCCCATGACGCAGGCGGCTCCCGCCATGTCGCCTTTCATGTCTTCCATTCCTGCTGCGGGCTTGATCGATATGCCGCCAGTGTCGAAACACACGCCCTTGCCGACGAACGCGATCGGCTGCTTGCTGGCACTGGGATGCTCGCTCGCGCGTTTCGGGGCGCGCCACCGCAAGACCACCACGCGGCTCTCGCGCGCCGATCCCTGTCCGACCCCCAAAAGCGCGCCCATTGCCAATTCGCGCAAGGCAGCTTCGTCGAGGACTGTCACCTCGACACCGAGTTTTTTCATCGCTAATGCGCGATTCGCGAACTCCTCGGGATAAAGAATGTTCGCAGGCTCATTGACAAGCGATCGCGCCGTCAGCACGCCAGCCGCAACAGCCTCTCCGGATTTCGCTTTCCGGCGCACGCTAGCCGGATCATCGACGGCGAGAGTGATATCGGCGCGGCCTTCCGGCTCGTCGTCCTCCTTTCTCTTGGATTTATATTGGTCAAAGCGGTAATCGCGAAGCCGCATACCGAGCAGGAAATCGGCGGCAGCGGCCGCCGGATCCGCAAGCCGCTGCGGAAGTTCAAAGGCAATCGATGCCTTTGCATCCCGGCCAACCTTGCCCATGACAAAACCGCCCAAGGCAGCAAAGTCGCGCGGTTTTACCGATGCGGCGCTTTTTGTCTTTCGCGCCGCCTTTTGACCGCTACCTTCCGCCGCAGTGCCTACGGCGAGCAACCGGCCCACGGCAAGGCCAGCAGGAGCAACAAGGTCGAGCGCGGTTTTCTCTTTTCCCTTGAACTTGACAGTCGCGGCGGCCTTGGTGATGAGCGCCCTCCCCTGTCTGCCGATGATGCGCTGGGTGGCCGGGCCAAAGGCGAAATCACCATCGGTGAAGACGACCAACATAGGGGCAGCCGCGGCTTTGTCTTCCGCCGTTCCCGGCGCGGCCTTCGTTTGGACGGGGAGTGAGGAAAGTGAGGCAAAATGTATTTTGGCTGTCTCTGTCATCGGTTCCTCAGTCGGACGCGGGACGCGGGCGTGGCAGCATAGCAGCCAAAGCCAATTCCGGTATGCCAAACTGCGGGCAGGTGAGCCAGAAGGTTTCTTTCTGCTTGCCGCCGCAGCGGTTACGCTGCCCTCGCCCGCCGTGTTTCTGCCGCCCTGTTCTCTCATTCAGGGCCGCAAACCTGAACCCGGCTCCTTTCAAAACTCTTTTTAAAACAGTTATGTTTGGTAGAATAAGCCAACTCCATCATGTTCCAAAGCTCAAGATGAATGCCAAAAAACCGCCACGCCTTTTTGTTTGGGTTGCTTTTCCGTGATGCCAACCCAATAGCCCAGCCCGCGGGGCGCCTGGCGCGCCTAGCCCGACCCCACGCCGCCTTGCAAGGGGTAGTCGCAATTTTCCAAGCCATCAGCAGCATTCTTAAAAGTCGTCAAAGTAAGGAGACGCCGGCTCTCGAGATGGGATACGCACCGAAATCGCCCCCGCCGGGGCTTAGCCGCCCGGCCATATCGAGCCCCGAACGGGACAAGATTAAAGCCCGCTGTTCGCGCCAATGAGAGCCCAGCGATGATCGGTTGGACCCTAGCCCGATATTTTTCTTTGCGATTTCTGCTGACGGTCTCGGCGGTGTTTGTGCTGAATTCCGCCATGATCTATGTCGTCGACCTCGTCGAACTTTTGCGGCGCTCCGGCAACATACTAGGTATTTCCGCCTCCTACATTGCCTACCTCTCGTTGCTGCGCGTTCTTTCCTTGGCAGAACAAATCTTGCCTTTTTGCGTGTTGTTCGCGGCAATGACAACATTCCTTATGCTAAGCCGCAAGCTGGAACTGCTGATCGCAAGGGCGGTGGGAGTCTCGGTGTGGGGGTTTTTGCTTCCGCCTGTCGCAATCGCAGCCTTCATTGGTATTGCCTCGATCGTGTTGTTCAACCCTCTGGCCCTGCGCATGCAGAGCCGCGCGGATCTGATCGAACTGCACATTTTTGGCGTCAATGGCAGCAAGAGCGACGACACGAGTCTGTGGATCCGGCAAAGGAGCGTCGATGGCGAGACCTTCCTTAAGGCGCAGCAAAGCTCGCCGGACGGCAGCGAGCTGTCCTCTGTGACCGCGTATGTCTACGGCGTCTCAGGCAAATTTGACCATATGATCAAGGCTCAAACGGGGAGACTCCTGCCTGGAGTGTGGCAGTTGAACGATGCACGGGTCACGGCGCCGGGAGAGGAAAGCTTTACGGCCGCAAACTACCTGCTGGCGACTGCCCTCTCAACGCAAGACGTCGTGCGGGGGACAATTGCCCCCGAGGCTGTGCTGCTTTGGGACCTGCCAGGGGCGGCCGCAAAAGCCGAGGCGGCGGGCTTCGACGGAACCGCCTACCGCGTGCAATACCATACTCTTTTGGCGCGGCCGCTTCTTTTTATTGCCATGATTTTAATTGCAGCGGCTTTTTCCTTAAGATTTTTCCGCTTTGGTGGCGTCGAACAAATGGTTTTGGGAGGCGTGGGCGCAGGGTTCGTGCTATATGGCGGCGCGAAATTCATTGGCGATCTGGGCTCGGCCGGTGTGCTGAGCCCGGCCGTCGCCGCATGGTCGCCCGCTGCTGTCGCGTGCCTGCTGAGTGCGTTCGCATTGCTGGGTCAGGAGGACGGATGATGGGGCGGCGTTTTTGCCCCGCGAACTGGGTTGCTCCTGCTATTTTCACGCACTGGCTCGTGAGGTTTGCGCTTGCGCCGGCAATCCTGTCCTATTGCGTAATGTTGCTCGCGGCCGCGGCGCCGGCCCTAGCGGAGACGGCCGCCGCCCTTCCGGCCAAACCCGGCGCCCCTGGGGAACCCTCCAAGATGCTCGTTGAGGCCGACGAGCTCCGCTATGATGTCGATAAAAACATAGTATCTGCAGAAGGCAACGCGCGGGCCTATTACCAGGGCCGGGCGCTCGAAGCCGATCGCATCGTCTATAATCGCAATAATGGCAGAGTCTATGCGGAGGGTCACGCGAAATTCACCGATCGCGATGGCACCGTAACGCATGCCGAGCGGTTCGACCTCACCGATGATTTCCGCAACGGGTTCATCGAAAGCCTGCGCACGGTTACGCCTCCAAAGAAATATATAAACGTGCCGCCGGGTCCCTTTCCCGGCGGCCAGCCGGCGTTATCGGGCTCGACGGAAGGAACTTATAAGTCCTACTTCAGCGCGCCGCGCGCCGAACGCATCGAGGGCGTGACGACGGTCTTTGACAAGGGCACTTACACGCCTTGCGAACCCTGCAAGGACAATCCCGACAAGCCGCCATTGTGGCGCGTGCGCGCTAAGCGCATCATCCACAAGAATGACGAGAAAATGATCTACTACGAGGATGCTTCCCTCGAATTCCTCGGCATCCCCTTAGCCTATGTACCGTTCTTTTCATCGCCCGACCCGAGTGTCACGCGCAAGTCAGGCCTTCTTAGTCCTTACCTTGTGTACAACGATCAGCTTGGGGCGGGGGTAGGGATTCCAATCTTCTGGGTGTTTGCCCCCAATTACGACCTCACAGTCACGCCCGTTTATTATTCGCAGCAGGGGTTCTTCGCCAGTGCCGAATGGCGGCAGCGGTTTGAAAACGGCGATTATTCTATTCGAGTCACAGGGATCGACGAGCAAAACCCGTCCATATTCCCGGTTGCGCCCTACGGCTCAGGGAACCAGAGCTTACGCGGCTCGTTCGAAACCAAGGGCCAGGTTTCCTTGGCCGACGAATGGAAATTTGGCTGGGAATTCACCCTTCTTTCCGACAAGTGGTATCTCAACGATTACCACGTGCAGACCCAGGCTCTTTCGTGGAATTATTTTAGCGAAACGACCTCGACAGTTTATCTCACCGGTCAGGGAGATCGCGGCTATTTCGATTTGCGCGGCTATTATTTCGAAGGCTTATCGAGCCATGACGTTCAGGCGCAGCAGCCCACCGCTCATCCGGTATGGGACTATAATAAGACCTTCGACATCGATCCTGCCAAATCATTCGGCATTGGAGGCCAGGCCGAACTCGATTTCAATCTGACGAGTCTTTCCGCAAGTTCCGCGAGCTTTCAGGGCGTTGGAACGCGGGATTTGGACAGCGCCTACGGTCTTTACGACATTTGTCAACATTATATTCCCGGCCAGCAATATGGCGACTGCCTGCTGCGCGGGATCGGCGGCGATTACACGCGCGCAACGGTCGAGGCGTCCTGGCAACGCAAATATATCGATCCAATCGGGGAAGTCTTTACCCCCTTTGCCTTTGTCCGGCTGAACGGCGAGTGGCTCGACATCAATACTTCCAATGTCTACACTTTTTCGTCTATCTATGGCAGTTCGACCTATTTCAATCAATCTCAACAGAATCTTCTAGGAGGTAAGGATGCGGGTTTTTTTGGCACATTCACCCCAGGCGTGGGAATCGAGTACCGCTATCCCTTCCTAGCCAACACAAGCTTTGCCTCCATTGTGTTTGAACCGATCGGGCAGATCATCCTGCGTCCGGACAATCAACTCGGTACGAACACGCTCGTGAATTTGGACGCGCAGAGCCTTGTCTTTGACACCTCCAATTTGTTTGATTGGAGCAAATATTCCGGCTACGACCGGTTCGAAACCGGCACGAGAGCCAATTACGGGGGGCAGCTGACCGCGACTTTCAATGACGGCGCCTATATCAACTTGATGGGGGGGCAATCCGTTCAGGTTGCGGGGACAAACTCCTACGCGACCCCAGATGCCGCCAACATCGGCCTAAGCTCTGGCCTCGATACGCGGTTCTCCGATTACGTTACCTCGCTCACGATCGTACCCAACCCGATTTTCTCATTTCTTGCCAAGGCGCGGTTCGATGTCGATTCATGGGCGGTAAGGCGGCTCGATCTCATGGCGACATATAATTTCACTGATGCGCTGACTGGTGCAATACAGTTTGCGAACTATGAGGCGCAACCCCTCATCGGCTACTACGTTCGCCGCGAAGGCCTCTCGCTTTCCTCGCGCTACAAGTTCAACAAAAATTATTACGCGCAGGGAAACATAACCTTCGATATGAGCCGCCACCTATACCCTCCGGCTTTGATTAGCTATTCCAATCCGGGCCCATTTGCGGTCGCCGCTTATGGAGCAGGGGTCGGCTATCAAGACGAGTGCACAGACTTCTCGGTGCTTTACACCTCGACCTATCAGGATTACGGCAGCGGCTCGTTGGTCCGCAACCAAACCATCTTGCTGCAACTCCAGCTGCGCACGCTGGGAGGCACCAAGGTAACCGAATCCTTTCTTAACACCACGTCGCTCGATGGCGTTAAATACTGAATTCCCGGGTCCCGCGCGGGCGACGTCCGGGCGGGCAGGATGGGTGAAAGCGGCGTGCCCGGCGCGCCGACGGGAGGAGAGAATCGAGGAATGAACAAGGCTGGAGATGCCTGCAGGATGTTTGTCGGACATGCTACCAATTCTTGGCGAAAGTTCGCCTTAGCCGCTACTCTTATCGCGGCCTGCCTTGGCGCTGCCACAG
>JBPYDY010000117.1:0-3311 GCA_051986155.1 Methylocella sp. | reverse complement strand
CCTGCTGCTAAGCTTAATCGACGATGCATTTCATCCTCCGTGGCCTCTGCCAACAGCACGGCAATGTGGCACTTGTGCGAATGGAATAACACGGTCCTGCAATTGCCGAAGGCTCGCATCGCCCTGTTGCCCTGCCCCAAGCCAGCAAAACCTCAGTCCAGCCGGAAATGTTTCGACAATTTTAGTCCCTGCCCTTGGTAATTGGAGTTCCCGCTTGCGCCGTAGAGGGCTTGCGGCCGTTCGGCCATCTTTTCAAATATGAGGCGGCCGACCGGCTGACCGTCCTCCAGAAAGAACGGGACTTCATAACTGCGGACTTCGAGCACCGCCCGCGCCGACGGGCGGTTGTTCGCACCTGCGCCAAAGCCCGGGTCGAAGAAGCCCGCGTAATGCACCCGGAACTCTCCCATCGCCGGATCGATCGGCACCATTTCGGCGGCAAGGTCGGGCGGAATTTGCAGCCGTTCCCGCGACGCCAGAACATAGAATTCATCCGGATCGAGGATCAGCCTTTTGTCTGGCCGCGCGCGCACAGGCTCCCAATAATCCGCCGTCCGATAGGCGCCGACTTTGTCCACATCGATGATATCGGCATGCTTTTGCGCCCGGTAGCCAACGATGCCGTCGCGGGGCTCGGCGCTTAGACCGACACGAAGAACAACGCCGTTGCGCCGCAGCTCGGGATCGCAGTCGACCAATGGCAATTTCACGTGGTGTTCACGCAATTCTTTCTCATCAACGCCGAAATCGTTGCGCTCGAGCTGTTGCGAATTCAATCTGCGAAACCGGATTTGATTGAGCTTTGAACCTTTGCGGACCCGCACGCTAAAACTGCGAGGGGAAACTTCGGCGTAGAGGCGGCCTTCGTAGCCCCGCGCCACCCGGTCAAACACGTCGCTGTTGTCGCTGGAGAGGCGGGTGAAAATATCGAGGCGGCCCGTCGAACTTTTCGGGTTGGCGACGGCCAATATTTCCTTTGGCAAGTTCAGATATTCGAGCAGCGGGATGACGTACACGCAGCCGCGTTCCAACACGGCGCCATTGCCATCGAGGCTTATCTCTTCGTCATCACTTTCGAGGGCCTGCAGTCGATCAATGACTTTATGGCCTCGGCCCGGCAAAAAGCTAGCGCGCACCCGATAGGCGCGCGGCCCCAAACGCAGGTCCAGGCTTGCCGGCTGAAGCTGCTCCGCTTCGATTTGATTTTCGGCCTGTATCATCTTGCGCCGCACCATTAGCTCAATCTTTTGGCGCGGAAGGAGCCCGAATTGCGTTCCAAAATCGTTCACACCGAAAAGTGGTGTGTCTATAAGATTTTCACGCCCCGCGTCGGCACAAAGGGAGAACGATCCGACGGTCATGACGGCCTTTACAAATCTCTAGTCCGAGGAGGAGGACTTGAACAGAGCTGGACGACGAGATGAAACGGCCGCTGCGCCATCTTGCCCACAATCCCCGCTATCCATCCACCGCCTTGAGATGTCTTCCATGAATGTTTAAGAAACAATTTGGCTACGAGCAAATGGCCGCAGAGGCGGGGATACGGCTCGCGGGCGAACCCCCGCCCCTCGGGCCATGACAGGAGACCGCGATGACCGCGCGCCGGCCAAAGCCAGATTTGACGAAACTGCAACCGGCGACGCAGCTCGTCCATGGCGGCACGCAACGCTCGCAATTTGGCGAAACGTCCGAGGCCCTTTTTCTTACCCAGGGCTATGCCTATCCCGATATGGAGACGGCCGAGGCGCGAATGAAGGGCGCCGCGCCCGGCCATGTCTATTCCCGCTATACCAACCCGACCGTCGATATGTTTCAGGAGCGGATGGCCTTGCTCGAGGGCGCGGAGGCGGGGCGTGCGACAGCGAGCGGCATGGCGGCCGTCACGACCGCTCTTCTGGCACAGCTTCGGGCAGGCGATCACGTAGTGGCGGCGCGCGCCATGTTTGGTGCCTGCCTCTATGTGGTCGAGGAGCTGCTGCCGCGCTTCGGCGTTCCTTCGACGCTTGTGGATGGCGCGGATCTTTCCCAATGGCGCGCGGCCATGCGCCCGCAAACCAAGCTCCTGTTTCTCGAAACGCCGACCAATCCATGCCTCGAAGTCTATGACATCGCGGCAATCGCGGAGATCGCGCATCAAAATGGCGCGCGTCTCGTTATCGATAATGTTTTTGCCACGCCCATCTTGCAAAAGCCGCTGAAGCTTGGGGCGGACTGCGTCGTTTACTCCGCGACAAAACATATTGATGGACATGGCCGCTGCCTGGGAGGCATCATTCTCGGCGGGCGCGAGCTGATCGAGAACGAAATCCATAATTTTTATAAGCAGATCGGCACCTGCCTCTCGCCCTTCAATGCCTGGGTGTTTTTGAAATCGCTCGATACGCTTGCGCTTCGCGTGCGTCAGCAAGTGGAAAGTGCTGGCAAAATCGCAGAATTTTTGAGCGGCCACCGGCACGTCGAAAAAGTTCGCTATCCGGGGCGTCCGGATCATCCCCAGGCCGAGCTTGTGAAACGGCAGATGTCCGGCGGCGGCACCCTTGTCTCCTTCGAGATCCGAGGCGGCAAGCAGGCCGCCTATACGTTCGGCAACGCGCTTTCGATCATCACCATCGCGAATAACTTGGGCGACTCGAAGAGCCTCATCACCCATCCGGCAACCACCACGCATCAAAGGCTGACGCCCGAGGCGAGGGTCGCTTTGGGCGTCACGGACGGGCTTTTGCGCCTCTCGGTCGGGCTTGAGGACGCAGGCGATTTGATCGCGGATCTGGACCAGGCCCTCATGATGCTCGACCGCCACGATCTGGCGGCGGAATAATATCCAAATCCCGAGAAGAACGGCCCGCCCGCAGTCCTCGCCCGGGCCAGATTTGGAGTCCAGGTGCGGGCAGACGGCAAGGGTCCTTTGCAACGAGATTTGGCATGAGCCGTTAGGTCAAGCGCGGCCTTTGGCGGGCGCAAGGCTCGCCCCGCTGAGTTTGCCGTTCGTTTCCGCCCTGCATTACCCAATTGGATTATAACAAGCAGCAAAACCGGAGGCAAAATTGCCCGTTGAGCGGAACTTCCGCAACCGGCGGGATTGATCATGAGCTACAAGAATTGCAAAAAAACACATGAATATTTGGGCCAAGGCTTTTCCAGCCCTTGGGAGGGATGCTTGGCGCGGCACTGAGCGCAGGCACCGCCTAGTCATGTGAATCTAAAATTCGTGGCATAAAGTCTGCTCGGTCTTTTGGCAAAAGCGTTTGACGGACGCGAGGATTTCATCTGCGGATTTGGTCCATCGGTATGGCTTGGGATTTTCATTGTGG
>JBPYDY010000116.1:0-2862 GCA_051986155.1 Methylocella sp. | reverse complement strand
GCTGCTGGAGCAGGAGCGCGCAAAACTGCGCCAGCCGGAAGAGGAGTTTATCGAGTGGGTCATCAACACACCGCCCATTCGGCTGCCCGGGGCGGCGGCGATCTTCACGGCCGCGACCACGGGGATCCCGCTTTGCCTGACCCATCACCTCAAGCACAATCGCGTGCTGCATGAACGCGTGCTGTTTATTGCCTCTGTCAGTGTCGACGAGCCGCGGGTCGAAGCCAGCGAGCGGGTCAAGCTCGTCCCGGTCGGTGCGGGCATCACGCGCGTCCTCTTCCATTTCGGCTTCATGGAAACGCCTAATGTGATGGAGGCGCTGAGGCTTGCCTGCCGCAAGCCCGAGCTTGCCGGCATCGATCCGGAGAACATCACCTACTATTTCAGGCGCGTGATGGTGATCGCGAGCAACAAGGTTGCGGGCATGGCCGTGTGGAGAAAATCCCTGTTCGCCACAATGCACCTCAACGCCAACCTCCCGGCGGCGTATTTCGGAGTTCCGCCGACACAAGTCGTGGAGGTTGGCCTCGAAGTCGAAATATAGCGCCCCTAGTGCCCGCTTTCCGAAGTTCGTGACGCAAGCGCGGCAACCTCTTATCCGAACTTCGGAAAGCAAAGGGCACTAGCAAATCTTTGCTTCTAGTGCCGCTTTCGATCTGAAGTCCCTGGAAAGATTTTGCCGCAAGCGAGTCAGATCGGCGGCACTAGAGCGCGATCGCGCTCTCGTGGTCCGCCTCGCGGCACGTGGGTAGCGAACGTCAAATCCGCTCCACTAGGAAGGCTGAATCCGGAAATCGTCAAGTTTCTTGCCAGATCTCAGCTGAGCACTGAGCCAGCGAGGTTGTCTTCCGCGACCCGACCACGTCTCGGAAGGTCGTGTCGGATTGCAATATTTTGCGCGGACCGTGACGGGGGCTCTCAGGAGGCGCAGCCGGTGATCGAGTTGAGCCTTCTCCTCTCTGATCTTAGCCTCCAAAGCCGAATCCAGCTTTTCGCGAAGAGACCATAGCTCATCCGCTGACATCGAATCGAGATCGCCAATCATGTTTTCCCCTCCGCAAAATCTTTCTCCCTAAAAACTTTCCCGTGGAAGATTCCGTTCGAGCTTTTTGAAATTATTATGACCGCACGTTGCTGCTTCCTTGGTTTGACCAAGCCGAAACTGGGCGGCGTCGTAAGGTAGAGATGCCATCTTGGGCTGCGCTGCCCGTAAAACAATTCCAGAGCGCGCACCGCATTTCCGGGTTTCAAAGAACCAGTTCCAGGCATTGGAGGACCTGCGAGGCCATAACGCCGGCAGTTGTTTCCGATCGGAACCTTGCAGAGGCTACGGCGCATCGTTCCGGCTCCGGAACCGAGGGGGCCGGCGATGGTGCTCTGCGAAAAATGCCCCTGCTTGGGCAAAGATCAGCTCCAAACGACCGGGCAGCCGGCATCCTGGTATGGATTCCAAGACGAAGCCGCGCTTACGCGGCATTTACCGGGACCTGAGATCATCAAGGACATGATCAAGGGTTGCTTTAATGCAGCGGTGGCTCTTGTGATTGCCTCCCTGCTGGATAGTCATTTTTACGACGGCCGTCACACGCATGCCGCGTTCGCCATATTGCGGCAGATCCGGCAGGCGATGGGCTTTTGAGCCGGCCTAACGCGCAAACCGGCAATGCTCCAAGCGAGCAGCTGGCGACAAGCGAACGCAGCCCCGCTGCGAAACGGGGCCTCGGCCAAACGCCGCTTTCCTATTCCCGTGCGTCGAATGCGCGCAATCCCTGTGACAGCGCCGCGAAACAGACATAGCCGGAGGTTTAATTCGAACCGAATCTCAACCGCGAGCCAACCCTTTCTCCGACGCGGCCAGTCGTATATGAGATTTACAACCGGAACGTTGGTCCCAGGAGCGAATTGGTGGTGGGATCGTGGCGGTTGGTTGATCCGGGAATCGCGATCTGACACTTTTGATCGACGTGAGCGCGGACAGGCATTTCACCGAGGCACGGCATGGGCATTCGATTTACGACGGCGCAATCCATCGCAGCCATGCGCCGTAGGGGGCCTCCCGCAATTGTGACGCTGGCCGCGATGGCTGCCCTGACGGCGCTGACCGCCGGCGCCGCAGCAAAGCAGGCGCGCCAAGCCACTGAGGCGACGGCGCCGCGCGAGGCGGGCGAGCCGATCATGGCGATCGTGTCGATCAAGAGCCAGCAGGTCACCTTCTATGACGCCGACGGCTGGATCTTGCGCGCGCCGGTGTCGACCGGCATCTCGGGACGCGAGACGCCGGCCGGCGTCTTCGCGCTCATCGAGAAGGACAAGGACCATCACTCGACCATGTATGACGATGCCTGGATGCCAAACATGCAGCGCATTACCTGGAACGGCATCGCGCTGCACGGCGGACCGCTGCCTGGCTATGCAGCCTCGCATGGCTGCGTGCGGATGCCCTACGACTTTGCCGAGAAGCTGTTCGATAAGACAGAGATTGGGATGCGGGTGATCATCTCGCCGAACGATGCGGTCCCGGTCGAGTTTTCCCACAAGGCGCTATTCGTGCCGAACGCGCAGGCCATCGCGGCTGCCTCGGGCCGTGCCGAGACGCTCGCCCGCGAAGCCGAGGAGGCCGCCAAGACGGCCGACGAGGCAAAGAAAGTCGCCGCGACAGCGACGCGCGAGACAGCATCGCTCACGGCGTCACTACGCAAGCTGGAATGGCTCAAGACCCGCGCCGACGCCGAGCTTGCGTTCGCCGACAAGGCGCTCGCCGCCGCAAAGACGAGTCAGGCTAAAGCACGGGCCGAGGAGGCGAAGCAGAAGGCCGCCCCCAAGGCAGCGGATGCGGCGACGCAGCTCGACACCGCCAAGGCC
>JBPYDY010000115.1:0-5598 GCA_051986155.1 Methylocella sp. | reverse complement strand
TCGTTTGCTCGATCACCCGGGCGCCCGCGAAACCTATGACCGCGCCGGGCTCGGCGATATGAATGTCTCCCAGCATGCCATAGGAAGCCGTAACGCCGCCCGTCGTAGGATTGGTCAGGACGACGATATATGGAAGCCTGGCCTCGCGCAGAGATTGCACGGCGATCGTTGTGCGCGGCATCTGCATCAGCGAGAAAATGCCTTCTTGCATCCGCGCACCGCCGGACGCCGTGAAAATGATAAAGGGCGTGCGGCGCTCAACTGCGCTCATCATGCCCGTTATGATTGCTTCCCCTGCCGCGAGGCCCAGGGATCCGGCAAGAAACTCGAAGTCTTGCACCGCGACAACGACTTCGATGCCCTGCAATTTTCCACAGGTGAGACGCACCGAGTCGGATGCAGAGGTTTTCTGGCGGTATTCCTTCAACCTGTCGGTGTAGCGCTTGACATCACGAAATTTGAGCGGGTCCAAAGGCACTTCTGGCGTTGCGATCTCCTCATAGATTGCGCCGTCGAAAAGATTGTCGAGCCGCGCCTTGAGCGGCATCCGCATGTGGTAGCCAGAGCCTGGCACGACATAGAGATTTGCTTCGAGATCCTTGTGAAAGACGAGTTCGCCGCTATCCGGGCATTTCACCCAGAGGTTTTGGGGCGTATCACGGCGCAGCAAGGACCTGACCCTGGGCGGCACGACATTGGAAATCCAGTTCATCTCTGATCCAGTCTTTTGGCCAGTCTTGTTGCCTTGATGAATTCAGATCATTCAGACACGCGCGGGCGCGGCCGACCGCACCCCTTTCGCGATGCTGGCGGCAAGATCCGCGACGGCTTTCACACATCTTTCCGTCGGCTTGCCCGTTTCGTCAAGCGACGCCCGCAGGGTTTCGACAAGGGCCGAGCCGATCACGACGCCATCGGCATGCGCTGCGATCGTCTGCGCGGCCGCCGGATTTTTCACGCCAAAGCCCACGACGACGGGCAATTTTGTGTGCGTCTTGATGCGCCTGACCGCCGAGGCGACTTTGGCGGCTTCCGGCGCCGCCGCTCCGGTAATGCCGGTGATTGAGACATAATAGACAAATCCAGACGTATTGGCGAGGACGGCGGGCAGCCTTGCGTCGTCGGTCGTTGGCGTCGCGAGGCGAATAAAATTCATTCCCGCCGAAAGCGCAGGCAGGCAGAGCTCCGCATCCTCCTCGGGCGGCAAGTCGACGGCAATCAAGCCATCGACGCCGGCAGCTCGCGCATCGCGCAGAAAGGCTTCGACCCCATAGATATAGATCGGGTTGTAATATCCCATGAGCACGATTGGTGTCGCGTTATCGTTCTTTCGAAAATCGGCGACAAGCTCGAGCGTCTTGGAAAGAGTTGTTCCGGCCTTCAGCGCCCGCAGCCCGGCTGCCTGGATCACGGGTCCATCCGCCATCGGGTCCGTGAACGGCATGCCAAGCTCGATCACGTCGGCGCCCCCGGACGGAAGCGCGTTCAAAATAGCGAGGCAAGTTGCGGCGTCAGGATCGCCCGCCATTATAAAGGTTACGAGAGCGGCGCGGCCTTGCCGTGAAAGCTCTTCGAATCGGCGGTCGATGCGCGTCTGCATAATGTAGGGCATGCCGGGGAGAGACAAATGGCGGGCGTCCGCGCGCAGCTGCTTAGCACACCGGCTGTTTCGGCGAAAGGATCATCCGGACCGATTCCCAGGCCAGGGCCCCCTAGCGCTCCGCGATCATCCCCAGGCTCGCGCACCATGACCCGTTGGCGAGGGGCGACGTTTTCGGCATGGCCATGCGCCAAGTCATGCAGCCCCGCATTAAAGTGGATCACGGCCCATTTGTCGTGGCCAACCCAGCAATCGAACTTCGGAAGAATGGTGACTGTGCTTTCTCAATGTGCCGCCGGGCAGATCATATTTGCGGTCCCCTCCTGCCTTTGCCTCACCGGCGGCTTGTAAGATATAGACGCGTAATGCCCGGGCGCGCTGCGTGCATGCACCGTGACTAACAGCCTCTTGTCTTCAGGATGGAACCATTGCCGGATTTTCACCTGACCCGTGGCCCAGAGCCGGCCCCGGCCGGCCTCTCTGTCCGCAAGATCGGACTAGCGGATCTCAAAGACTCTTTGGCCAAAGGCATCGACGATTCCTTGGCGATGCCGACATTCCACGTTTTTCTCGTCCTGACTTACCCAATCGCCCTCATCTGGCTCACCGGCTATGCTCTGCCTCTGCTTTTTCCGCTTACGGCAGGTTTTGCTCTGGTTGGTCCCTTCGCGGGGATTGGGTTGTACGAGATGAGCCGCCGCCGGGAGCTTGGCCTCGACACCTCGTGGGGACCCGTGCTGGATGTGGTGCGCTCGCGGATTTTATCGATCCTGCCGGTCGCTATGTTGCTGCTCGTGATTTTCGTGTCCTGGGTCTTCGCGGCCCAATCTCTTTTCATGTCACTTTTTGGAACCGCGCCGCCTAAGTCTTTCATAGCACTTGTCACAACTCTTCTCGCCACGCCGGAAGGCTGGGCGCTCATCGGATTGGGCAGCGCAATCGGTTTTGTGTTTGCTGTGGTGGCACTGAGCATCAGCGTCGTCTCATTTCCCTTGCTTCTCGACCGCGACGTAGGAGCCCTGGTGGCCGTTCAGACCTCGGTTAGGTCCGTGCTGGCGAACCCTTTCACCATGGCGGTGTGGGGACTGATCATCGCAGCGGTCCTTGCGATCGGCTTATTGCTGCTGTTCGTCGGGCTCGCGGTGGCGGTACCTATCCTGGCGCATGCGAGTTGGCATCTTTACCGCAGGGTAGTGAAACCAATCGTCCCGGTGTGACGGTGTCGCAGTACTTGGTCCCGGCAAAACTTTCGCCCGGTTTGCGCGATACCTTTTGAACCGTGGCCCTATTGAATCAGGCGCGCTTTGATGCTCGACGCAACGCGACCGGCGAGTATATCGCTTCCCTCGGGATAGAAATGGACGTCTTCCGGCTTTTGGTATTGATAAGCAGATTCCACGACAGCAGAATACAAATCGTCAATCTGCACGCCCTGCTCACGCATCACCACGAGGGCAACTTCATTGTAACGCGCCACGTCTTCGGGAACGCGGCTTTTTGCGCCAACGGGAACAGGCGTGGTTGTAGCAAATATCAGCCTTGCACCCGTCTTTTTAAGACGCTCTACAATTTTCTCAAGGTTTGACCGATACACTTCGATTGAAACCCAGCGAGGGCCATTTTCGACCGGAACCATGGTTTGTTTTCCGGGTGCAATTCCCTCGGATTGAACATGCGCCAAGTCATGCAGCCCGGCATTAAAGTGGATCACCGCCCATTCGGTTTGACCGAGCCAGCGGTCAAGATTTTCGAGAATGGTCAGCGTGCTCTCGCAATTGGCCACCGGGCGGATCACATTTGCGATCCCTTCCAGCCTTTGCCTCACGGGCAAAATATAAGAAATCGATATGCTGTCACCGATTATCAGTACGTTTGGCAGGCTTGGGTTCACCGGGGCTTCGAAAATGGCAACACTGCGTTTGATTTGATCTCGTATGGCTATCACCGCTTCAACTGTCGATGAGGCAAGTCCGGAAAAAGCGACAGACGATAAGGCGAGTCCACCGCAAGCACCAAGCGCCATCAAACCCGGAATGATATATTTTTTCATTCGTAGTCTGAATTCCGATGGAATCCTCCAACATTGCCTTAAAACAGCAACTGCAAAATGCGAGCCACAACGCCACCTGCAGATCGCCAATCAGTTGACGTTTCCACACAGTCTGCGTGAGACTTGCACAAACGGCCGCGAGTGTGATGTCCGCTAGTCGAGATGAACCCCCGCTAATTAAGTTCTGCTAACGATGCGCAGCTTGATGTACATAGAGAGCATCCCCGCCAAAAATCCGATTGCGAATGCGGCCACGGTCTTGAAGCGTGGCGCGCCGCCTGCGAACCACGCGATGCAGACGGCGAGGGCGATAACGACGCCAATCACATATCCGGTGAGCGAATATTGAGAATTCATCGGCGATCAACCTCCAAGCTCAAATAGAGCTTGCAGCTAATCCCGTCAACAATGCTACGGTCCTCTGCCGTCTCGGGCTTGTTATTTTCACCGCGCCGGTTAATCCTAGCCTCGGTGCTTGCTAATCTTTGGCGACGGCATTTTTGCGCCTTGGCCTTCCCAAATTGGCGCCGCCCTTCTCTTGGGTTTCATTGCGCGCGTTTTCACCAGCCCGGGCCCACACACATCAAGCAGGCGCCTTTTGCCTCCTTGCCGAATTTCCGAACGCGAATGAGCGGGGACATCGCCGCTGTCTCGATCAGCGTGGCATGGATGCAATGAACGCAGGTTTAAACAACTTTATCGCGTCGATCCGGCGCCGCGCAGGAGTCTCAATAAAGAAGAATGACAAATAGCTAATGATGAATACGCATAGATAACACGCGCTTGCAACGATAGCCGCAGTAGCTATGTGCCCATGGTCCAACTTGCTCCCGAAAGCATTCAAAAAAATTAGGACGAGGATCATATGCCACATATAAATCGAATAAGTTAGTTGCCCGAGAGGCGCGAGTCGGCGCACTGCGACGGATGGGTTGCCTGCCAAATCTGCCGCGGCGGCGGCGGCGGCAACGATATAAACAATGAGCAGCGTCAATAGCTGCGATACGCCCAACACCGTCGCGGCGATCAAAACGCCGATCGCGACCGCCAGAATGGAGTTCGGAAAGGGGAGCCTAGATACAATGCCGCGATTGTAAAAGAGGGCGGCCCCAAGAACGAAGGACGGCAAGGCCCGAAGCACAGGCGATACGTCAATCCAAGAGCTGCCGAGTAATTTCCAGCCATTTTGGGAAACGGCGACAGTCATCATCACGGTGACAGCCGCGAGACCGAAACCAAGCAATAATCGCGCGCTTCTCGTTCCGATGATAGCAAAAAGAGGGAATGCAACATACATCACCATCTCTGCGCTTATGGACCAACTGAGACTATTGAAATGGATTCCGCAGGGTAGAAATGAATGCAAAAGAAATGCTGACTCCGCAATGCATTCCGGTCTGAAGGACGGCGTTTGCGTGGAAGGATCGAGCAACACAAAAGTTGACCACAGCACAATAGATAAAATCAACGTGAGCCAATGGAGCGGGACAAGCCGGCCCACCCGGCGTTGAAGAAAGCTAAAATAGCCGACAATAGAATTCATCCGATTATGGTAGATGTAGGCGATCACAAAACCCGAAATAACAAAGAACAAATCGACAAAAAGTGCCAGCCCTGCCCATTCTTCCCTGACCTGAAAGATATTTTTGGTTACCGGAACGAAGAACTCTTGGGAATGGTAAAATACGATTCCTGCCGCGGCGACAAATCGCAGGAGATCCAAATGAAGCAGTTCGCCTGACGTCGGCCGCAGCCGAGGCAATTTGATGGTTAAACCCATTTTCGCCCTATTACTTGCGGGCGACGGTCCGGTCTATTGGCGCACAGAGCGGCAGCTATGTGAACAAACGCGCCGGCTGTTCTTACTCGGAATCCAATAGCTCCCAAACGGCTGCGGGCCCAGTCACGAAATATCGATCTGGGACCGCGGGCGCGGTTACCCCCGGTA
>JBPYDY010000114.1:0-9398 GCA_051986155.1 Methylocella sp. | reverse complement strand
GGCAGAATCGAGTCAAAGATGCCGGCCGGGCGGTCGATCGCTTGGCTAAGCTCAATAAGGGAGCTAAGTTTGCTTGGCATCGAATGGCTCCTCGATCGCCTTCGGTGAAGCCCTAGCTGCGGTGCTTCGCACACCGCAGGCAATCGGATCCTCACCTGACGCGACAAAGGTCAAATTGGCAACGCCGCCGATGTTTATGAAAACGGCCGGCGCGGTAAAACCGGCCAAGGCCGCAAGCGCGCGATGGAAGACGGGCACGAGCGGCGCCCCCTGCCCGCCTTTCGCAACATCGGCCGCGCGAAAATCATAAACGACCGGGATCGCCAATCTCTCGGCAAGAGCCGGGCCATCGCCGAGCTGGACAGTCAAGCGGCGTTCCGGCCGATGCAGGACCGTTCGTGGAACCCGATAAGGTCAATGTCCTCCCGGCGCAGCGGCTCTGTTGCCAAAAATGCTTCAACGGCTTCCGCGTGGCGCAGCGTGACCATGGCGTCGGCGAGCGCCAAAAAACCTGGGCGTGCGGTGCGATCGTTAAGCGACGCAGCTTCGGCGACGGCGCGGCGCAGCAACGCCCGGTCCGTTTCGCGATAGGGGAAACACCCGCTCCGGGCAAGCGTGACATGCGTCTCCCGGTCGGTCTCGATGAGAGCGACATCGACGCCGTCCATCGAGGTTCCGCTCATAAGGCCAATCGCACGCACCATTCGAACAGGCTCTCCCCCACCTCCGCTGGCAATGAATTATTAGCCCGTTTTTTGCAACCCGCATCCGTCTCGCAATTTTCTGAACGGTGCCGGGACAAGCCGACTACCGCACAGGTAACGATCCAAAACTTCGCCACCTTTGCCGCTCATTCCATTGTTGCATTGTCCCTATCTTCCGCCTAGACCTCGGCCTCCGTTGTTTCTGTCAGGATCGCGCGACTTTTCGGTGCAGCCGCGTCCCTTTAAATGAAGGCTTCCTCGTGGCCAGCGATTTTCATCCAAAATCCGATTTTCTCGCTGTGCTGATTGAGCGCGGCTATGTGTATCAATGCTCCGATCTTGCAGGATTGGATCAGAAGGCTAAGAGCGGCGAACTCGTCGCCTATATCGGTTTTGACTGTACCGCGCCATCGCTCCATGCGGGCTCGCTCGTCCAGATCATGCTCTTGCGCTGGCTGCAAAAGACAGGAGCAAAACCGATCGCGCTTATGGGCGGCGGCACGACGCGGGTCGGCGACCCTTCGGGCAAGGACGCAAGCCGGCAATTGCTGGCGCTCGAAACGATCGCCGCCAATAAGGAGGGCATTAAGCGCGTCTTTTCCAAATTCTTGCGTTTTGGTGAAGGAAAGCTTGACGCGATCATGCCCGATAATGCCGAGTGGCTCGGCGGCCTCAACTACATCGATTTCTTGCGCGAGACCGGGCGGCATTTCTCGGTCAATCGCATGCTTGCGATGGATAGCGTAAAACTCCGGCTCGAACGCGATCAGGAATTATCGTTTCTCGAATTCAACTATATGTGCCTGCAAGCCTACGACTTTGTCGAGCTTCATAGGCGCTACGGCTGCCTTTTGCAGATGGGCGGCTCGGATCAATGGGGCAATATCGTCACCGGAATCGATCTTGGCCGAAGGATGGGAACAAGCCAGCTCTATGGCTTGACGTCACCGCTACTGACAACAGCGTCCGGCGCCAAAATGGGCAAGACGGCGCAAGGCGCGATCTGGCTCGACCAAGCGATGCTGCCGGTGTTCGAATATTGGCAATATTGGCGCAATTGCGAGGATCGCGACACGGGCCGGTTTCTAAAACTCTTTACCGAATTGCCTATCGACGAGATCAACCGGCTTGAATCGCTTGGCGGCGCCGAGATCAACGAGGCAAAAAAAATTCTTGCGACCGAGGCAACCGCCTTGCTGCATGGCCGCGAGGCAGCGTCGTGCGCAGCCGAGACCGCGCGCCAAACTTTCGAAGAAGATGCTATGGCGGAAAGCTTGCCGGGCGTCGAAATTGCATCTTCCGAGATCGAGGCGGGATTGGGCGTGCTAACTGCTTTCGTCAAGGCGGGCCTGACCGCTTCAACCGGTGAGGCGCGGCGTCAGATCAAGAGCGGAGGCCTTAAGATCAATGATCGGACAGTTACCGACGAACGCGCCGATATTGGCTTGGGCGATGTAACCAACGGTATCGTGAAGCTTTCACTCGGAAAAAAGCGGCATATTTTGTTGAAGGTCACCTAACAATTGGCTGCCCTTGCTAAATCAACTTGTTTCATCGCGTCTTTTTTGACGTAACGTGCCCCTCGTTACCAAGGGCACTTTGGCGGGACGCGCCAAATGAGCATCGTTCGACAACCAGCGTTCCGGCAGAAGAACATTCCGTGTCATCCCCAAAGCTCGCGCGATAGGGGGTGGATGATCGAGCCCTCATAGCAAAGCCCCTCCGGCCGGTCGTGCGCCAGCAAAAGCGGCCCATCGAGATCGACGAAGCGCGCACGGGAGGCGAGCAAGAGCGCGGGCGCCATAGCAAGCGAGGTTGCGACCATGCAGCCGACCATAATGTCGAAGCCAAGCAACTCGGCTTGGTCTGCTAAGGCCAATGCCTCGGTCAGCCCTCCGGTCTTGTCGAGCTTGATATTGATGGCGTCGTAACGCGCGCGCAAATCTTTAAGCCCAGTACGGTCATGCACGCTCTCGTCGGCGCAAATAGGCACAATATGCGGGATTCTTGCGAGGACAGCGTCACGACCTGCAGGGAGCGGCTGCTCGACCAGGAGCACGCCGTGCTTGGCGCAATCTTCGAGATTGCGTTCAAGATCGGCCTCCACCCAGGCCTCATTGGCGTCGACAATGAGGCGTGCGCCGGGCGCGGCGGATCGCACCGCCGCAAGCCGAGCCGCGTCGCCCTCGCCCGCGAGCTTGATTTTGAGCAGCGGACGCGCAGAAACCTTTGCTGCGGCCTTCGCCATTTCGTCCGGCGTGCCAAGCGAGATGGTGAAGGCCGTTGTGGCCGGCTGAGGCGCCGGCACGCCAGCGAGCACATGAACCGGTATACCGCTGCGCTTTGCCTCCAAATCCCAGAGCGCGCAGTCGATCGCATTTCGTGCCGCGCAAGGCGGCAAAAATGTCTGCAGGACCGCGCGGCCGGCGCCAGCCTCTATAGCTGGGCGCACCGACTCGATTTTGGCAAGCGTCCCGTCGAGGCTCTCGCCGTAGCGCGCGTAGGGAACGCATTCTCCGCGCCCGCGAAACCCTCCGTCCTCAACCGCCGCAACAACAACGGCCGCTTCCGTCTTGGCACCGCGCGAGATGGCAAAGCTGCCCAAGATCGGAAAGAGTTCAATATTCGCTGTGACCCTCATTCCGTTGCGCGCTTTATATGGAATATAAAGAGCCCGTTTGTTGCCTCGTGATGTTCGAGCGTGTCGCCTGTCTCGCGCACAAGGTTGGGAATGTCGATGATGGTGAGTGGGTCCGTGCATTCAATAATGAGACGCGCGCCATGCGCTAGCCTTCGCAGCATTTTACGGGTCCGCAGAACCGGCAGTGGACAGTTCAACCCGCGCAAGTCCAGAAGCATGGGAAAAACTCGAGGGTCGCGTTCAGCAGAGACTTTAATTTTTCGCAAAACTGGGTAGGGAATTCGCATACCTAAATCTTCGCGGAGTTTTCAATAGTGCGTGTGATTGGACTTGCGGGCTGGAGCGGGGCGGGCAAGACGACCCTGATTGTCAAGCTGATCCCCTATTTGCGCGAGAAGGGCCTCTTGGTCTCCACGTTAAAGCACGCGCATCATGCCTTCGATGTCGATCAGCCAGGAAAGGATTCCTACCTGCATCGCGAGGCAGGAGCCAGCGAGGTTCTGGTCGCCTCGTCCCGGCGTTTTGCGCTCATGCATGAGCTCCGCGGGGAGGCCGAGCCTAGCCTTGCCGAGCTGTTAGGCCGCATGGCGCCAGTCGATCTTATTCTGGTCGAAGGTTTTAAGCGCGACAAGCTTGCAAAGATTGAAGTTCACCGGGCTGGCAATGCGAAGCCCTTCCTTTATCCTGAAGATGCCACGATCACCGCTCTCGCGACCGACGCGACAGAGGGCCTGCCGTCGCATTTGCCGCACGCCCATCTCGACAACATTGCGTCGATCGCGCGCCTCATACGTGCCCATGCCTTACCTCTTGAAGTAGCACTGGCGCGCCTGGCAACGGGATGATGGGAGTATCCGCTTGCGCGCACGCGCCGTGCGCGGATTGGCTCTGAATCACCGCGCGCTGTGGATTTGCCAGGCAAAACGGCGCATACAGAGGCACGGGCTCTACGGCAACCACCATGCCGGCTGGACGACTAAAGGCGAAAAGAGGCTAACCACCAAAATTACAGTCGATACCGCCAACACCGTGCCCGCCAATATCCAGAGGGTAACTTCGTAAAGGTTTGGGCGAACGCCATCGGGCGGCAAGCTATAGTAGACGCCGAAAATTCCCACGACGCAAACGCCGCAGAACCAGAGTACTAGAAGTGCGGTCATTTTTGGAATCCACAGCACCAAAGCTACACCCAAAGCTGTTTTGCGGCAATATTTCGCGAAGGAACTTGTGCAGACCAAATAATCGCTTGCGCGCGATGCCCCTGTTCCATTCTTGCCACGGTTAAGGCATTGGGCTAAAGCCCTTAAAGCTTCGTGCGGAATGTGTTCCCCAAATCGCTGGAACCAGCGATGGCCGCTGCCGTCCGAAAAAATCAAGGAGAAGAAATCATTGCTTACCTATGAATCCATGCGGCGTTGCGCTCCGTTTTGTCATAGCGATACCCCTCGTCCTGCCTGACGGTGATCCGAATTCCATCCTCGGATGGATCGTATTCCGCAATCTTGATTCCTCAGTGTGTCTTTAACTTTTTTAGGACAGGTCACGACCGGGATCTGGGCCGTTGCCGCTTTTTGGTTTGGACTCGCGTTGATCGCGAGCCTTATCGCATCGTCTTGCGCATACCGCGACGGCGCTTTCGGAAATCATTGTTGGAGCGCTTGCTCAGCTCATTCTTGGCGCAATGATCGGCCCCGACGTGCTTGGCACGGCGATGGCCGCCAGTCATTCGCGCGTCATCTCTGGCAGATAGGTGGGTCGCACGAGGTGGCAGGGGCGCTCGGGTGATCATTCAACCGCTGGCTCGTGCCGCCCGCCGCCCTTGCCATTCATTTATGCATCGGAATGGCGTACGGATTTAGCGTCTTTGGCTGCCCTTGTCCCAGGCGGTTACTGTAGAAACAGGCGCCAAGGTGCCGGCCTGCGCGGCTGGTGCGGCGACGTTCTTGGAAAAAGCGCATGGCACGCTCATCGCTCTGACGGCAAGGAATTGCGAATGGACGCAATTTGATCTCGGCTGGATGTATACGCTGTTTTTCGTGCTGCTCGGCGCCTCGGCCGCGGTTTTCGGTGGATGGCTTGAGCGCGCGGGGCCGCGCAAGGCGGGTGTTTTCGCGGCCTTGTGCTGGTGCGGCGGTCTCATGATATCGGCGGCTGGCGTGCGCACGTATCAGCTCTGGATGCTTTGGCTCGGTTCCGGCGTGCTTGGCGGCATTGGTCTTAGACTTGGTTATATTTCGCCGGTCTCGACTCTCATCAAATGGTTTCCGGACCGACGCGGGATGGTGACGGGCATGGCGATCATGGGGTTTGGTGGCGGGGCCATGATCGGCTCGCCGCTCGCCAATCTGCTGATGAACCATTTCAAGACTTCGACATCGGTCGGCGTTTGGCAAACGTTCGTTGCCCTGGGTCTTATTTATTTCATCTATATGATGTGTGGCGCGTTCGGCTACCGGCTGCCGCCGGAGGGATGGAGCCCGGACGGCTGGGCACCTTCCATCAAACGAAAGGCAATGATTTCCGCAAACCATGTCGCTCTCGATCACGCGCATATGACACCGCAATTCTGGCTGATTTGGGCCTTCCTCTGTATCAATGTTTCGGCGGGAATCGGGATCATCGGCGCCGCATCGCCCATGCTGCAAGAGACTTTTGGCGGCACACTGTTCCATGACCCTTCGGTTGGTTTCAGCCAGTTTTCCGATGTTCAGAAGACGCCGCTTCAACCCTTGCGGGGCTGAAAGCGGTCGCCGTGTTCGCGGCGGCGTTTTGTATAATAGCGTCGTGTATGGCGGCGGATTCGCCACCGTGCCCGCCTATCTCGCGGATATTTTTAGCACGCGCTATGTTGGCGCAATTCACGGGCGGCTGCTCACCGCCTGGTCGACCGCGGGAATTATCGGTCCGGTGATCGTCAACTATCTGCACGATATGCGCCTTGCCGCAAGCGTGCCCCGCGATCGAATTTACGGCGAGATCTTTTATGTTCTGGCCGCTCTTCTCGCCCTTGGGTTCCTTTGCAATGCGCTGATCCGGCCGGTTCATGCGAAGTGGCATATGACGGTGGATGCGGGCAAGACAGTTGCGGGCCGCGCCGCGGGCTTCGAGCGGGCGGCGGCGGAATTGGCCGGGGCGGTCTCGACGCCAAGGCCTTCTTGGCCTGGGCGGCGGTCGGAATTCCGCTTTCCTGGGGCATCTGGAAGACGCTCGAAAATGCGGCAAAAATATTTCTCTGAAGGAGCGCTCGTCAGGACCGCGCCATCACTTCGACGGTAAACCCATAGATACGCAATCGGCTTTCGTCGGGCAATGTGGCCAGGGTTTCGAGATAAACTTGGCCCGCATTGCACATTTTTTCGTCACTGATCGCGGGATTGGTCACCGTCCCGTCAAGCAAGGCCCCAATCTCCTGGCTGCTTAGCCCTTTGGCGCGTAATACTTGTTCGAGCACATCGAATTCTGCTATGCTTGGCGTGTCCCTCTGCACGCGTTTCTCTTCGCCGTCATGGATGGCATCGATGCCGGCGACCGCCAGCGCCGCAACAAGCTTGCGGTTCTCGGCGGCAAATTCGAGATACCCGCCGCTCTCGCTGCCATAGAGGTAACCGGCGCAAAGGCGCGGATCCTTGGCGGCGAGGGCCTTCAGCATAGCGAGCTGCAGTTCGAAGATGCGCTCCAGCGCCGCCTGCCCCGCCTCGGCTGCCAGGGCGCCGCGCGAGAGCCGCAGCGTACGGACGGCTTCCGCCATATGGAGATCGGCGCTTCCTATCTCGCCGCTAGCGGCAGAGCGCTGCGCGACAGCTGCGAGAAACGACTCATATTCTGACGGGAAATCCGTTCGCAGGCGTTCGAAGAAAACCGCATATTCTGGCGCTCCTTTGAGCACGTTCTCGAATATACGGCGCACAGCTTCGATGTTGTGAACCTGCCCCCCTGGGTGCGGGGACGCCGTTGCGGTCGGGGAGGCGGACGCCGCTTCCGGTCGAGTCGCCTTTTTCAGCAGGGCCACGCCAGCAAGGACCAAGGCAAGGACGGCAAGGCCCAAAAGCACGAGCCGCAGGATTTTCACTTTGGCGAAGCTCCCGGCGGAATCACGGAAAGTCGGGACCACACTTTGCCAAAAACAAGGTTGAGGAGCAAGTCCCGCGGTGGCGGTGACGGCCGGCCGTTCGCGCCTAACTGAAACGGACTCCCTGCCTTTTCAAGTCGGCCTGAATGTCCGCAATCGCAACCGCTGCGGTCGAAACCTTATTCTTCACCGATATTGCGGCGGCTACTCCCGCGCCCTGGCCGGTGACGGTGCAGCACATCATATTGCGCACGGCGGCATGCGAAATCTTGTCGCCCGCAACCGAACGCCCCGCGATCAGCAGATTGTCGATTCCGTGCGGCACCAACGAACCATAGGGGACATGAAAATAGCGCCCCGTTGTCGGTAGCACCAAAACGCCATAGCCGTCGATAAATTCCGGAAAAATGCCGATTGAGTCCTCAAACCGCGCCTGATCCCGCACGTCTCTTTCCGTCAAATTGGTGCGGCCGATGATTTTACGCGTGTCCCGAATGCCGATTGTCATGCCAAAATTTCGTAAGGCGGCTTTCTCAAATCCAGGCGCGAAATGCTGCAGCGCCCTTATGGCGAGCATGGCTTGGCGCCGGCCTTCGATCTCCCCGCGCGTGAGATCGCGGACATCCGTGCCGTCATATTCGAGCATATGCACCATATTGAGATAGGTCGCTTCGCCTTGATCATTAATCGCACTCCAGGTGCCGCCGATACTTTTGAGGCCTGCGGGGATGATGCCCTTTTGCCGCGCGAGATCAAAAGGTTCTTCAAGATAGGGGCTAAAAAGCTCGTCTTCCTTGCCGCCAGTTTCGATTTCCCAGTTCTTGCCCCAGTCCTTGTATTTCTTCGGGTTGGCTTTGACATATTCGAGGAACCGGGCGCGATCGACGCCGGAACAGGAAAACATCACCGTGACCGGCAGCATGTCCTCCCTGGGAGTTTTACGGCAAGGGATGCCGCAAAATGCGGCTATGTCCGCATCCCCTGTCGCGTCGATGATACGCTTGGCCAAAATGGCATGGCGCCCGGATTTGCTTTCAATGATGATCCCTTTGAGCTCATTGCCGTCGCGAACGACGCCAACGGCAAGCGCGTGAAGGAACGGTTCGACCCCTGCCTCCTGTACCCAATTGTCGGCCACGATCTTGAACATTTCCGCATTGATTGCGTGGCTCAGCGATTGCGGCTCGGGCGCGGCGCCGCCAAAACTCTTGGCCCTTTGCTCGAATTCGATGCCGATGCCCTCGACATCGACCGTCTTTTCGTGGCGGTACCAGGCGATGCCCTCGACACCGACATGGGTGAGGTTGCCGCCGAGGCAGCCGTAGCGCTCAACCAGCATCGTCGGCACGCCCGCCCGCGCGGAACTCACCGCCGCTGCGAGCCCCCCCGGCCCGCTGCCGACGACAAGGACATCGGTTTCGGCCAGAACGGGCGTGAGTCTAGATGGTTCTCTGATTTCTTTCATGGCTGTAAGACCGCAAAGCTTTGCTAGCCGAATCCCGATACACGAAAATTCCGCCCGAGCTAACGGCGCAAGTGATATCAACGAAGAGCAAACCTGGCCCGTGATTTCCGTTGCGATTTCGTCACAGTGCTCCGGAAAAAGCAGGGGAAAAGCGATTTAATTATTGAAGCCGAGCGATATGCGCGCAAGGTTTGTTAGTGTCGATCAAACCTATGTGCGCAGGTCAATCATGTTACACCGCATTCTTCTAGCACTGGCAAGCGCGATTGGCGCTTTTGAGCTCGGCCCGCGCGGCCGAACCTCTGCCCCTGCCCGCGCCGCCGCCCCCGCCAATGTGGACAGGCTTTTATGCCGGCGCCAACGCGGGCTAATGCCTTTGGCGGCTCAAATGACGTCGATCTGTTAACCGCGAACGTTTCTTTCGCATTGAGTCCGGATGTTGTTGGTGTATTCGGTGATTCGGCCGATCAAAACGCCACCGAGTTTTGTCTGCGAATAATTCGGGCTTCATAGGCGGCG
>JBPYDY010000113.1:0-9156 GCA_051986155.1 Methylocella sp. | reverse complement strand
CCGCGCAAACAAGCCCGTGATCCCGATCGCCAACAAGGCGGAAGGACGCGGTGGCGCGGCGGGTGCTCTCGAAGGTTTTGATCTGGGATTTGGCGAGCCAATCGCGCTCTCCGCCGCGCATGGGGAGGGACTGGGCTTGCTGTTCGATGCCTTGCGCGAGGCTCTTCCGGTCGAGACGGCATTTCCTGACGAGCTCACGCGAGCGGATGGAGAAACCGCCCCTGACCCGATCACGGAAAAGCCGTTGCAGATTGCCATTATCGGCCGCCCCAATGCGGGGAAATCGACACTGCTGAACCGGATTCTCGGTGAGGACCGGCTGCTGACGGGACCCGAGCCCGGCCTCACCCGCGACACGATTGGCGTCGCGTTTGATTGGCACGGGCGCAAAATCAAGATGTTCGACACCGCTGGCTTGCGAAAGCGCGCAAAGGTCGAGGGCGATCTCGAAAAGCTCGCGGCGGCCGATGCCTTGCGGGCGGTAAAATTCGCCGAGGTTGTCGTGCTGCTCATCGACGCCACGGCGCCATTCGAAAAGCAGGATCTCGCTCTCGCCGATCTTGCCGAGCGCGAGGGCAGGGCGCTTTTGATTGGCCTCAACAAATGGGATTTGATCGACGCGAAGAGTCTGAGGCTTTCGGAGTTGCGCGAGGAAGCCGCAAGGGTTCTGCCCCAGGTCAGAGGCGCGCCCGTCGTCCCTGTCTCAGGCGCGACGGGCGAGGGGGTCGACAAACTCATGGAGGCAATTTTCAGCATCCATGCGCTGTGGAACAAGCGCATCCCGACCGCACGGCTCAACCGCTGGCTCGAGGAAGCAATCGCGCAAACGCCGCCGCCGGCGGTGGCCGGAAGGCGGATCAAAATCCGCTATATCACCCAGCTTCGCGCCCGCCCGCCTTATTTCATCCTTTTCGGCAATCAGCTCGATGCGTTGCCGGTGAGCTACGAGCGCTTTTTGATGAACGGTCTCAGGCAAGCGTTCGACCTCCCCGGCGTGCCGATCCGCATATCAAAAAAAACGAGCGATAATCCCTACGCCTCAAAGTCGGCGCGCCGGCGATAGCGGGGAGGCCGGCACTTTTCCAAAAATATTTCGGCTTGACGGCTGATGAAAGGTTGCCAACAAAGAATTCCGAACTGCAATTTGCCAATGAGGCTTACGGACACCGGCATCTTTACCAGCAATTGCGCCTGCCTTATAAAACAATGTTAACGTCTCCAAAGAGGAAATGCGTCTTTCATTCGTGTTAGTACCGGTGGTGCAAAACGAGACGGTTCGCCATGGCAAGAGATGAGGATGACGCGATCTTCGGAGCGCCGCAACGGAAGACCAAGCCTTCACACGAGATCGGACAGAATGTCGATGATCTTTCCGCCCAAGAACTCACCGAGCGGATTGCGATTCTCAAGGCCGAAATCGCCCGCCTTGAGGAGGCACGAAGGGCCAAAGAGGCGTCTCTCAGCGCTGCCGATGCATTTTTCAAATCTGACCGGACGCGCTGACACGACGGCGATTTTGCCGACAATATCGCCAGGCAGATATTTCGAAATGGGTGAGGTGTTCGAAGGTTGTAAAGAATAGCTTAAACAGGTTGCGGGAAGCTAGATACCAAAAAAGGCGCGGCTTCGCTAATTGGGCGCGCGGCTTTGCCGCGTCAACTCGTCGATCAGCATATTGGCTATCGACATGCGCCGTTCGGCTGAGCCGCGCCGTGCGGGTTCGAAACGGTCGGGGTGGTTGCGCTTTGCAAAGTCGCGGCGAATGCGCTTAAGATCGATCGTGCCCAGGTCAGGGCTGAGGCCGAGTTCCTCGGCGATGGCCTCATCCTCCGTCTTCTCTTGCTTGGGCGGCTCGATCTTAGGGGATTTCGGCGCATCACTTTGCGGCGGATCGATGCCGGGCGCGGGCCTTGTTTCGTCGGCCAATTCATCATAGGCGTCTTGTGGCTGGCACCCGAAATTCCTCATAAAGCCGCAAATTTTGGCGGGCCAGGGAAACGAAATATTTTTCAATAGACGGCGGAGAGAGTTTTCTGTCGCGCCGCAATTGGCCGCGGTCTCCACGCCGGGCGCCTTGCGCCGCTCCTTGTGATCGTGCGCGTCTTCGGCCGGTCGCTGGGCGAATCCGGCAAGAATGGCATCGAAGTCGCCGCTGAAGTTTCGCTTTGTTTTCGCCATCGCCGTCCGCGCGGGCCTCCACTCACACCGGTTGCCTCTGCCGGGAACTATGCCCGAGCGGCGTTGATCAGCCGTTAATCCAAAGGTATCGTTTTCGCTCAATTCTCTGCTATTGCGCTTGGCCTGGCGATGCCAACATGACGAAAGGTTCACTTGAGGCCGTCTCGGTGCTTCTTTACAGTTAAACAAAACTGGGAGAGATCGTCGCGGCGCCACGCAAGGTGCGGCGATTGACGCCAAGATCCAAATGGAGCGCACCAATGATACACATTCGCCGATGAGCTGCGGAGAAGTTCATCTCGTGCTCGCAGGCGATATGAGTGAGTTTTCCGCGCCGCCCGTGAAACGCCTGCCTTTTCCTGGCAGCGCGGGCGTGGACCTTTGGCTCGCCGGCCCTACCTGCGCTGGCATGGTTCCGGACCAATTGTGGGATAGACTTTCCGCGGCCGAAAAGAGCCGCGCCGACCGTTTTCTACGGCCTGAGGATCGTGCTCTGTTTGTCATGTCGCGCGGGACTTTACGTTTCCTTATCGGCATCGCGACAGGAGTCGCCGCAGAAGCAGTCACATTTGCAGAGGGACCTTTTGGAAAGCCTTATCTATCCGGAATCCGCGGGCCGCATTTCAACGTGTCCCATTCGGGCTCATTTGCATTGATTGGATTGTCAGAGAGCCGCTCCATCGGAGTCGACATCGAGCTTATGCGCCGTACGGGCGATGAACTGAACGTGGCCAAGCGTTTTTTCTCCGCCACCGAATATCGCCTGCTTCAAAGTCTGGAAGTTGACGCGAGACTCTTAGTCTTCTACGAAATATGGACCTGCAAGGAGGCGATTCTTAAAGCTCATGGCACGGGAATCTCGGAGCATCTTAAACATCTTTCGGTCGATGTAACAACGGACCGTTGTGTCATCCATCCGGAGCCAAATGGGATTTCTTTTGCAACTACTTCCGCCCAGCGAGTCGCGGTCCCACAGGGTTATGCCGGATGTTGCGCGCTGGCGTGACCTTGTCAAATAAGAATTCCCTGGGGAACAGTTGCAAAGATTTGGAAATATTCCGTTTTTGCCGGCCGCGCGCGAGAATGAAAGCGGTGAGTCCGGCGAAGGGTGAAGTACGTGAATGAAGTGGCAGTAACATTGGGCTCGCTTCTCGGTCGGTTTCGACGCCCGGCCCCTGTTGAAAATAGCAAGGCGCCCGATGGCAAGACGCCCGACGTCATCCCGCAAGGATTTACTCCGATTCCGGAATTCCTTCCCGAGGATATCTTTATCGTTGGCTATCCCAGATCCGGCAATACTTGGTTTGAAAATCTGGTCCTTAGCGCGGTCTATGGCGTGGACCCCCGTTGGATGCCGAACGGATTAGCGCAGGAACTTGTGCCTTACTTTGCGTTTCCCGGCGACCTATATTCGCCTCGTAAATTTTATCGCCGCTACGCAACCCCGATGTTGTTCCATTCGCACTCCCTCCCGCGGCCGGAATGCCGCAGGGTTGTGTACTTGCTGCGGGATGGGCGCGACGTATTGGTTTCCTATTGGCACTATCGCGAGGCGCTTGACGGCGTGGATTACGACTTTCTGACATTCGTCTCCGAGATCTTCCTTTATCCATGCCCGTGGGAGCAGCATGTCAGTGCGTGGCTGGATAATCCCTTTGGCGCGCAAGTGCTGGTCATTAGATTCGAAGATCTCATCCATGAGCCGGTGCGGGAATTGAAGCGGTTCTGCGATTTTGCCGGCATTTCCCGCGACACCTGCCATTTGATATGGAGTGCCGAAGCCGCATCGTTCCAGAATTCGCGCAATCGGGAACTGCGAATGGGCCACGGCTGGCCAGATTACCCGTTCCCGCGGGACAAAAGCTTCTTTCGCCGCGGCGAAGTCGGCAGTTACAAAGAGGAGATGCCGCACGAGGTTTTAGAGAAGTTTCTCGCGGATGCGGGCGAAACGATGCGCCGCTGCGGTTACCTGACGGATTGCGAAGTCAACCGCGGAACTGGCGCCGAGAGCCCTACCGCCACAGTACTTGGCCCTTAGGCTCGTCAACAGACCCTGTGGCGCAACTCCACGCTCATCATTATTGGAGCTATCTCATAGCCGATCATTATTGTTATTCTCCGGCTTCCGGTTGTGGCACGCCGTGCGTAGCAACGCAGAGGGCCGGAGTTTGCGGCTGGACTTTCCCTCGTGGCCGAGCGCGTTGAGAATATCATGCTAACGGTATAGAAAGCCCGGCGGCTAACCCAAGGATGGAAGTTGATGAACGATCTTGCCGGTCCGCTCCATCAAAACAGCATGCGCGACGATTTGCACGCCCTAGCGCAGCAGCAGGCCGCCATTCTGATGCAGGCCTTGCCGCATATGCAGCGCTATGATGATGCGATCGTCGTCGTCAAATACGGCGGCCATGCGATGGGGGACGACAAGGTTGCGCGGGCGTTTGCCCGCGACATGGTTTTGCTCGAACAGTCTGGAGTGAACCCCGTCGTCGTTCATGGCGGCGGGCCGCAGATTGGCGCGATGCTTGGCAAGCTCGGTATCCAATCGTCCTTTGCCGATGGGCTTCGGGTCACCGACCGGGCGACGATGGAAATCGTCGAGATGGTACTCGCAGGCTCGATCAATAAGCAGATCGTGGGCTTCATCAATGCCGAAGGCGGGCGGGCAATCGGGCTTTGCGGCAAGGACGGCAATATGGTCCTCGCGCGCAAGGTACCGCAGACGGCAAGAGATCTCGGCTTTGTCGGCGAGCCCGCCAAGGTTGATAGAACGGTGCTCGATCAGGTGCTCGGGCGCGAGCTCATCCCTGTGCTTGCCCCTATCGCGCAGAACGAGGATGGCGAAACCTATAATGTCAACGCCGACACTTTTGCCGGCGCAATCGCAGGCGCCCTCAAGGCGAAGCGTCTCTTGCTATTGACCGACGTGCAAGGCGTGCTTGGCCGCGACGGAAAGTTGATCAAAGAGATGCGCTCAGGGGATATTCACGGCCTCATCGCCGACGGCACGATCACAGGAGGCATGATTCCCAAGGTCGAGACCTGCATCCATGCGCTGGAGCAAGGCGTTGAAGGCGTTGTCATTCTCGATGGCAAAATGCCCCATGCCGTGCTCATCGAGCTCTTGACAGATCACGGCGCTGGAACTCTGATTACGCGCTAAATAAGAAGGAATCTTGCTTGAAGGACTGCTTCGATAGAGCGTCCGGCGTCGCCGTCGGCGAGCGTTTAGATACGTCGTTGGCGCCAATTGATTCCCAAGTCGGATCCTTGCCTCTCGGTGCCGTCGCTTCGCGCATCGACACTTGGGTCTTCGATCTCGACAACACGCTCTATCCGCCAACGTCCGATCTCTGGCCAAAGATCGATCAGCGAATAACGCTCTACATCGGCGCTATCTTCGGTCTCGACGGCATATCATCGCGGGCGCTGCAAAAATATTACTACGAGCGCTACGGCACGACTTTGCGCGGCCTGATGGAGGAGCTTGGAATTGGCGCGGACGATTTTCTCAATTTCACGCCTGACATCGATCGCACTTCGCTGCTCCCCGATCCGGTGCTTGCAGGCGCAATCACGGCCCTGCCTGGGCGCAAGCTCATTTTAACCAATGGTTCACGCGAACATGCCTTGGCTACCGCAGATGCGCTTGGCCTTGGATCGCTGTTTGACGATGTTTTTGATATTGCCGATGCCGGCTTTCTGTCGAAACCTGCCCCGGAGACTTATGAGCGGTTTTTCCAACGGCATAACATTGATCCTTCCAGAGCGATGATTTTCGACGACCTTGCGCGCAATCTTATCATTCCGCATCAGAGAGGGATGGTCACTGTTTTGATCGTGCCAAAGCCGGACCAAAGGATCCATCGCGATGACTTCGAGACCGCGGGGAGGGAGGCAAGCCCGCATATTGATTTCGTGACCAGCGATCTCGGGCTGTTCCTTAATGGCTTTGCCGCGCCCGGCCGTAAAACGAGCGGTCTATAGCGTTCATTGCAGCGGAACCCTCAGTCTTCGCCCATGCGGCGGAAGACCCAGTCTTTGACCCTTGGAGGCAGTGACTGGAGCATTTTGAAGCTGGCCCGGCTGATCGTGCGACGGACGGCGCGGTCGTCAAGAATTTGTTCCATCGCCTTAAACGAGTCACGCACCGCCCGAAATCCATAGTGGATCATCTCGGACTCATAGGCTTGGATTGCGGGCAGCAACTCCGTCTCACCAGCATTTGCGGCGGAGAGGGCGTGGCAAAGATTAGCCGCGTCTCGCAAGGCAACATTGGCACCGATTCCGCGAAACGGAGTCATGCTGTGGATTGCATCCCCCAGGAGCGTGATCCGCTTTGTCGGCCAGGGCGCAACCGGCACCGAGGTGCGGATCGGCAAGCATGAGACCGTTGCCGGGTCTGACTTTGCTATCAGATTCCGCAAATCCGCGTGCCAGCCCGAGGCCTTCGTCTGCGCGATGCGTTTCAATGCTTCGCCTCCGAGCGATTGCGCCGCTTCCTTTGCGATCAAAACCTCCCGCCTGCCGCTCAGCGCCCACATCACATAGCTTTTGGTGTTGTCGAAAAGCGGCCCCATGGCGGGCCTATAAGCGGCGTCATTGCCTCCGAATCCCCTATTTTGGGCACGCACGTTTGAAAATATCTGCGGGGCAATGAACATTCCCAGTCCGCCTGGAGCGGAAATAAGCGCGATTCCGTCCAGGAATTCACGCGGCAAGCTGTTGCCGTTTGCGCCTTTCAATATGAACTTACCGGCGATGCCGACGACTCCGGTGTCGATCCGTTGGGCATTCCGCAGAAACTGGTTGCGCACGCGCGACGATCCGCCGTCCGCGCCAACGAGAACGTCGCCTGTGGCGTAGCTTCCGTCGGCGAATTCGGCGACGATTTTCCCGTCGTCCCGGAAAAAATACCGGGTAAAAGCCTTTCCGAAATGAACCGCATCCTCAAGCCCGGATAGGAGGACCTGGCGTAAGGTGATTCGGCTGACAGACCTGTGGCTGTCCACCGGATCGCGCTGAGGGAAATCGAGCTGGAGCAATTTGTCCATGTGCTCGGTCAAAAACGTGACCTTTCCCGCTAAACCGCCGCAGGTATCGACGAAAGCTTGATAGAGATGCTCGGGAAGGCATTGGCGCAGGGCCATGCTGCCGGTGGGATTGATGTGCACTCGGTAGCCTTGGAGGCGGCTCGTTGGCGAGCGGTCCAGTTCGTAGAGGTCAAAACTGACGCCTTTCTTTTTCAGTCCTTGGGCCAAGCAGAGTCCGCCGGGACCGCCGCCGATTATGAGCACATGTAGAGAGGACATGCGATTTCTCCCATTTTGGCTGTACGCCGAGATATGTTATTATCATATATCTCTATACTCGAGATATATGATAATCGAGCAATTTCGCATGTCAAGAGAGAATTCCCGTGGTCGCGCCGAGCTCGTGAAAGCACTCGGCGAAGAAGGCCGCCGCCATAGCGACGCGACCGTCATGTTGCACAGTGCGATCGCACAACGTTTCGATCTGGCGGCCGCCGACCTTAAGGCGCTTGGAATTCTCGACCAGCTCGGCACCGTGACGGCTGGCGAGATTGCCCAGCACACTGGCCTTGCGACGGCTTCGGTGACAAGTCTGATTGATCGCCTCGAAAGGCGGGGCTTTGTGCGCCGGGTGCGCGATCAGAAGGACCGCCGCAAAGTCTTTGTTGCCATCGACCGCGAGGCGACCGCACCAATTGCGCGGCTGTTCGGTAAATTTGGCAAATACTTTGAGCCGCTCTATGCAGGGCTGGATGTAGAGGCGCTTGAAATTATTCTCGCTTTTCTCCGGCGCGCTCAGGATTGCGCACACAAGCTTACCAAGGAGATTTCCAGCGAGGAGGCGTAATCCGCTCGTTTCGGTGTCCATTGACATCCGCACGGCGAGCATTGAAATCTTTGCTCGTAACAAGGGTATTTTTGCCGGAAGCCCCGATGTTCGAACTCGAAAAAATCATCAATGCAGGATATGAAGCGCGCGCCAACATCGATACGAAGACAAAAGGCGACATTCGCGAGGCGGTCGATACGGCCCTGAGCCTCCTCGATAGCGGAAAGGTCCGCGTTGCCGAGAAAATCGAAGGCGGAGTGGGGCAGGGCTCATGGAAAATCAACGAATGGCTGAAGAAAGCGGTGCTTTTGTCGTTCCGCTTAAACGATATGGCGGCGATTTCGGGCGGGCCCGGCGGCGCAACCTGGTGGGACAAGGTTCCCTCCAAATTCGCGGCCTGGGGGCCTGCCGAACATGAAGCGGCGGGGTTTCGCTCGGTGCCGGGCTCTATCGTGCGGCATTCGGCCTATATCGCGCCGGGCGTGATCTTGATGCCGTCTTTCGTTAATCTCGGTGCCTATGTGGATAGCGGCACGATGGTCGACACTTGGGTAACCGTCGGCTCCTGTGCCCAGATCGGCAAGAATGTGCATCTTTCGGGCGGAGCTGGGATCGGCGGCGTGCTCGAACCCCTGCAAGCCAACCCGACCATTATCGAAGACGATTGCTTTATTGGCGCGCGCTCGGAAATCGTCGAGGGCGTGATTGTTGGCCATGGCTCGGTGCTTGCGATGGGAACGTTTATTTCCGCCTCGACCAAAATCATCGATCGGGCAACTGGCGCGGTCCATGTGGGCTATGTGCCGCCCTTTTCGGTCGTGGTATCGGGCAATCTCCCGGGGAAGCCACTGCCAAGCGGCCTGCCCGGACCCTCTCTCTATTGCGCCGTGATCGTAAAGACAGTTGATGCAAAGACGCGAGCAAAAACCGCTATCAACGAGCTTTTGCGCGACTGACGGCGCCTTCGCAAATATCGCGCGTTTTCGCTAGTTGGGGGTTGCCGGAAGTCCGCAAGCCGGCAGGGGAGCAGTCAAGCCGAAAGTCAAAACTCCCCCGCCGGGCGTCTTTCATCACAACATGGCGTCAGACATATCGTTATTGGCCGATTTTTCTTGC
>JBPYDY010000112.1:0-6625 GCA_051986155.1 Methylocella sp. | reverse complement strand
CCCGGAAAGCGCGCGCAAAAACATTTCACCTGCTTCGACATGGACAAGCGGAATATTGTAATGGCCGCGAAAGAGCTGTACGACTTCTTGCGCCTCGCCTTCGCGTAAAAGCCCGTGATCGACAAAGACGCAAGTGAGCCTGCTGCCGATCGCTTCATGGATCAAAACCGCGGCGACGGCCGAATCGACACCGCCAGATAAGCCGCACAACGCCCGGCCGCTGCCCGCGGCGGCACGGATTGCCGCAATTGCTTCCGCCCGGAATGCGCGTATGGTCCAATCGGCGCGGAGTCCCGCGATCTTGTGCAAAAAATTTGCGATGAGCTTTGCGCCGTCGGGCGTATGTGCGACCTCGAGGTGGAACTGAACGCCGTAGAGGCCGCGGGATTCGTCGGCGATCACCGCAAACGGCGCGTTTTCGGAAGCGGCAATACGCGAAAACCCCTTAGGCAATTTGGTAACCGCATCGCCGTGGCTCATCCAGACGGGGTATAATTTGCCCTTTTCCCAGATTCCTTCGAAAAGGGCGCTTTGTTGCAACACCTCGACTTCGGCGCGGCCGAATTCGCGTCTATGCCCGGCTGCGACCTTGCCGCTCAATTGCACAGCCATAACTTGCTGGCCGTAACAAATACCAAGCATTGGGATCCGCGCGGCAAGAATCAAATCTGGTACGCTCGGCGCGCCCTCGTCACAGACCGAGGCGGGCCCGCCCGACAAAATGACGGCCTTGGGCCTAAGTTCAGCGAAAGCCGCCGCGGCCCCCTGGACAGGCGCGATCTCGCAATAGACCTTTGCCTCGCGGACCCGGCGCGCGATGAGCTGGGTGACTTGCGAGCCGAAATCGACGATCAAAACCTTGTCGTGATGCAAGGTGACGCTTTCGTGCAGCAGATCCTGTGCCATTGAGAAACTGTCCTGCTGAGCTACGGCGTTCGCTTAGGCGATCGCCCCGTCGGGCGCAAGCGCCGTGAAATTTCCACACGGCAATTGGACACGAGCAACTGCCGCAATCGGGACACGAAACTGTTAATTAAGTTATTCGTTCACGAGCCAATGGCTATGGGAACGGAAGACTGGCGGACGATGGGAAGGCGGCGGAGACGACAAAATCCTCGCTAGGACGAAGATAGCGGCGAGAGTAACGATATAAGCCAAGCCCTGCAAGGCAGTCGGCTGATCACTATAGCCCACCAATGTGTGCAACATACGCCCGATAATGCTCTTCTCGGAAAGGATTTCGGACGTGTTCCAGAGCCTGGCACTCAGGATTGTCACGATGTTGGCCTGTTCCAAATAATATACGGATTGCGCGGCCATGCCGGCGGCCAAGAACGTAATCAGCGCGCTCGTCACGCCGAAGAGATAGCGGGGCGGAATGGTCAGCAGACCCAGGTAGGTTACGACGCTCAGTCCGCACCCCAAAGCCAGGCCTATCACCCCGCCGGCGAGAAGGCTTAACCCCGAGCCGCCGGCCGACAGCATAATGGCGTACAGAAACAACACAATCTCGGAACCCTCGCGCAGTACCGCGATGCCGACCACGAAGGCGAGTGCGCTGAGCGGCCTCGCGCCGCGGTTGATGGCCTGGCCGACCGTGCGCGCATGGGAGGCCAGCTCGCGGCCATGCCGCGCCATCCAGATGTTGTGCCAAGCTAGCATGACGACGGCGATGCCGAGAATGGAAGCGTTGAAAAGCTCCTGCCCAGCCCCACCGATCGCGTCCGAGACCGCGCCCGCGAAAGCCGCCAGAAGAAGCGCGCCACCGACCCCGCTTGCTATACCTAAATTGATCCAGAAGATGCGGCCCGGCACCCCGTTTGCGGCAGCGAGCACGATGCCGACTATCAAACCGGCTTCGATGACCTCCCTAAAGACGATGATGAGAGCGCCGATCATGGATTGGCTACTCCGCTGTAATCGCGCCCTGAGCGGTCGCCTGGGTGAAATCGCCGTAAAATCTGTAACGCCCTGGCGAGAGCGGGCGAAAGTTCAGCGTAATCTGGGAATTTCCTGCAACGACTTTCTCGACCCGCAGAGTCCGGCTCTCAAACTCCTCGGGCGTTGGATCAAGATTGCGGACGATCAAGGTGATCGGCCGGTTGGCGGGCGCCTTTAGCTCGCCCGGTTGGAATCGATGGTCCTTGATGGATATCTGGAGTATCACCGCCTCCTGAGCACTAATCGAACTCTGGGCGAAGCAGAGGGCGAAAGCCGAAACGATCATCAGTTGAAGAATGACAGCGATACGATGGGGCTGCATTTGAATGCCCTTCAATTCAAAATTCGAACTCAACCAGCAATCTGGCTTTGTTGCGGGAGAAATCGGCGAGATCGAGCGGGTTTGGATCTCCTGTAGCGTGGCCTGTAATTTGGGTTGAGAAGGCTGCCGCCAGCACGATTTTGTTGGTGATCTGTGCATAGAGGGTTGGCCCAAGATAAAGGGCATCTCCAGCAAAATCGGCGAATGCCAAGCTATTATGCGCGCGGTAATATTCGATTTCGCCACCGAGCGTCACCTTCGGATCAATTCGAAAGGACAAGCCCGCGGTCAAACCCAGCGTCGCGGCTTTCATCCAATCCGGAGATCCGAAGTCCCTAGAAACTTCCGGAGCGTAGATCGCATTGAAGGCGGCATACAAACGATCTGGCACGAGCTCCGTATCGGCGAGCATTTTTGCCGTCGCGCCAAAATCCGTGAACACCTTACCGCCGTCATCGATGCGCGACCATTCCGGCTCGACCGTAAAAGTAAGACCAATAGGCGCTCCCGGCCCGCGTCCAATGACGTTGTACCGAAGATTTGTCGACAAGCCGCCGAAATTTACGCCCGTGAAGTTAGCGAATCCATCGACGCCCTGAATTTGATGGAAGACCCCGTGGGCGCTCGCTTCGAGCTGAAGGTCAGGCGCCGGATTCGTCTCATATTCAATCTCCTGCTCGAGCGCGTTGTAGGAGCCAAAGCGTCTCTGGAAATCGAAATTGCTGTCGAATTCGATCGCCCGTTCCCCTTCGGGGCCGATGTCGGAACCTTCCGTGAAGCCGAAAATGTATTTGGTTTCGAGGTCCGTGTACAAGTCGGGCGCGATGTCCTGGGCACATGCAAAGGACGGTAGACCGGCGAGGAGACTAGAAAGTACACCCTTCTTGAAGTTCTCTATGTATGCACCCATGGATGCCCCCGCCATTTGTTGACCTAGATTCACTGCGACCAGCCTCTCCAACATGTATAATTGAACAACGCAAGCAATATCTTTTAGAATTAAACCAGTCTAAATATGGGCAAATTAAACACTATTTAATATTGGACCAAATAGAGGGTCGGCTTAAGATTCTCATCGTGCGCTGGATCGAGACCGGGAACCCGTGTTACAGGCGGCGTGTCGGTTGCTCTGGCATAAAATGGAAGAACAGCTGGCGCGAAGGCGTTATTCGCCTTAAGTTCCAACCGCGAGGCTGGTGATGGACGAAGGGCCGCGAACAATCTCTTGCCGCTGCTGCATTGTCGGCGGCGGACCTGCGGGAATGATGCTTGGGTTTCTTCTCGCCCGGGCGGGAGTCGACACGCTCGTTCTCGAAAAACACGCCGATTTCTTCCGCGATTTTCGCGGCGATACGATCCATCCCTCGACGATGGAAGCAATGTACGAGCTTGGCCTGCTCGACGCTTTTTTGCAACTGCCGCATCAGGAGGTCAGGGTCCTCAAGGGAAAAGTAGGCGATACGGAACTGCCTTTGGCCGATTTCTCTCAGCTTCCGGTCCATGCCAAATTTCTTGCCTTTATGCCGCAGTGGGATTTTCTCGATTTTTTAGCCCGGCAAGCAAGGAGCTATCCTTGCTTCCGGCTCGAAATGTCCGCCGAGGCTGATGGCCTTATCTGGGACGGCGACCGGGTTTCGGGGGTGACTGTGCAGACGGCAGAGGGGTTGCTCACCATTCGCGCGGATTTGACGATTGCTGCCGATGGCCGCAGCTCCCTGATCCGGCAGGAGGCGGGGCTTGTACCGCAAGACATCGGCGCGCCGATGGATGTCCTCTGGTTCCGCGTTACGTCAAACGTTGGTGACCCGGAGCAGACTTTTGGCCGCATCGACCGCGGGCATATTCTTGCCCTCATCAACCGCGGCGCTTATTGGCAATGCGCCTATGTAATTCCTAAAGGCGCGGCCGAAGAGCTCAAAGCCCGCGGCATTGAAAGTCTGCGGCAAAGCATCGCAGAGCTTGTGCCACACCTCGCTGACCGGGTCGGCGAACTGAAAAGCTTTGATGACGTCAGTCTTCTCACGGTCGCGGTCGACCGGCTGCCGGTCTGGCACAAGCCGGGGCTCCTCTGCATCGGCGACGCCGCGCATGCCATGTCGCCGATCGGCGGAGTCGGCATCAATCTCGCGATCCAGGATGCAATCGCAACTGCCAATCTACTTGCCGAGCCACTATTCGGCGGAGGACCGATTAGCGATGAGCAACTAGCAGAGGTTCAAAAACGGCGCGAGTGGCCTACAAGAGTCATTCAAGGGATTCAGGTCGCGATCCAGAGACGGGTGATCTCGCGCGTCCTCGCCAGCACCGGCAGGGCTGCGCCTCCGTGGTTTCTGCAGCTCTTTATTCGTTTTCCGATTCTCCGGCGCCTGCCCGCCGCATTGGTCGGCCTCGGCGTGCAGCGCGAGCATATCCTGTCGGTGGAGCGCGCGAGCGGCAGCGTCGATAAGGCTGCGTGAGAAGCCGAGCGGGCGGGGTACGCGCGCAAATCAGTCTTGCGCTCGAAACAGCCGCACCGCCGCGTAATATTTCGCGAGCTTCTCGATCTCGTCCTTATGGAGCTTCGCCGCGATGCCGCGCATGCGGTTAAAGATATTGTTATGGCGGTCGCCACTCGCAAAAGCATTGAGCTGCGCGGCCAAATATTCCTGCCTTTGCCCGGCAAGCGTTGGCGTTTCGATTGGCCCGCCCGCATGCGCGCCATGACAGGAGGCGCAGCTCGGAATTCCCCGCGGAACTCCCATATTCGACAAGCCGGACGACATCCGGTCGCCCGATGAAATTGTCCACGGGTCGAGGGCTCCCTTGGTCAGGGCGGAAAAATGCGCTGCCACATCCGCCATTTGTTCGTCGTCGAGGTCCTGGACGATGCCGGCCATGACCTCATTGGCACGTGCGCCATTCTTAAAATCGTGCAATTGCTTGTAGATCGCGAAGGCCGACTGTCCCGACATGTGAGGAAATTGGGGGCTCGGTGACACGCCGTTCTCGCCATGGCATGTGGCACAGATGGTTGCGGCTATTTCATTGCCATTCTGCACATTGGGATGATGCAGCCGCTCGACCTCCTCTGGAGTCCAGGCGACCATGGAAACGGCTGCGCCTTGGATTCGCTCGGGAGCTGACGCGCGGCGGGCGAACCTGGCTGAAGGCCAAGCGAGCGGCAGATTGCGACGAAGGCGCTGAGGCCTGCAGATTGGCCCTGGACGACCGGAAGGACAATGAAGCCCAGCAAAGCCGGGATGGCGACGAAGAGAACAGCGACAAGGATTATCCTCGTTGCCCAGGAACGGCCGCCAGCCTGAGACTTTGGCTCCATGTCAACCGCCCCGGTCAACCCGATGCACGACGGCATGCGGCGCTTTGATCACAAAGGCCTCACCGATCGGCCATCCATAGGCGGCAAGCATGAGAAACAGCACCAGCGCGTTCCACAATCCAAAGCCATTGAGCGCCGCCGGCACGCGCGTCGGCGGGTGCAGAGCGAGCGCAAAGTGGTAGGGCATCAGGGCGGCGAATGCCGGCGGAAAGTGGCGAGATTCCAGATGAAAAGAAGTGCGCTCGAAAGCAGGAGGAGGCCCCCAAATAGGGACACGACGACCCACGGACCCCATCCCGCGACGATCGGATTCGAATAGTCGAACTGCGCCACCCGGTGCCATTGCCCCTGCAGGCCGAGCCAATGCCAGGGCAGCGACATCAACATCATGCCGGAAAACCACAGCCAGAGTTGCAGCCTGTGCGCATTCACTGAGATTGCCGACCGTCCGGTGAGCTGGGGCCAGATCTCATAAGCAATGGCGAAATACATGATCACAACCGCGCCGCCGAAAATCAGATGGAAATGGGCCGTCACCCATGACGTGTTGTGGACCATCGCGTTAAGGCCGTAGCTCATGTTGACGAGGCCGCCGCCGCCAAAGAAAAGCATCACAAACGAAAGCCGTCGCGAGCACCATGGGACGGTCCCAGGGCACTGCAGCAATCCAGCCGAAGAGTCCGCGGCCGCCGCGCAGACGGCCAGCGATCTCCATCGAAGCGCGACCGTGAAGACGGTCAGCAACGTAGGGACAGCCACGCGGAGGGTGAGGAACATCTGAACGAATTTAAATCCGGTTGATTGTTGCGGATCCATGAACAGATGATGAAGTCCAACCGGCAGGGAGCAGAGAACAAGCAACAGAAATGCGAGGCATCCAAGAGTATCGCTATAAAGGCGGCCCCCGGCGGCTTTCGGCGCAAAGCGATATAGGCCGGGAACAGCCAAAAATACACAATTGGATGGAGCGTCCAAGAAAACAGCGTGCGCGTCAAACCGACGACCGCAGGATGTCTTGCTCGGAGACGGCCATTTTTTACCCCACC
>JBPYDY010000111.1:0-3235 GCA_051986155.1 Methylocella sp. | reverse complement strand
GAAGGGGAGCTTGTCGCGCGCTCGATCGCGCGCTCGGCTTTTGCGAAGGGCGCGCGCGTGTTTCATACCAAATTTGGCCCCGGCACGGTCGCCAGCGCCGATGGCAAAAAGCTCACGGTGGATTTCGATAAGGAGGGCCGCAAATTGGTGCTGGAGAGCTTTGTCGAGGCGGGATGATCCGCTGGCGGCTGCGTTAGCGGTACCACTTGCACATCTCCGCCAACAAAAAGGCCGCGGCAGCACAACTGGTGATCGCCGGAACTTAGCGACGATAACAAATGATTGTCTTCATATATCACTCGAGGAAATCATGATTGGGTATTGCCGCTGACATGGCGAGCGAAGCAAACGCGCACCTTTGCGGCTAGAACTGTTGCAGGCAGGCCGGCTTTGGACTGGCCATGCCGAAGCAATTCGGCCGCAATGAAAGGAAGCGGCCCGACGTTACGAATGCGGCCAGGCGCCTGCTTTATCATTCAATGGTGATTTTTGGCGCGGCCCGCGCCCGGCCCGCTTCGAGAGCCGCCTTCACCTTCGCGGCGATGGCGCGAAAAATCTTGGCTTGCTCGTGATTGGGGTCGTCCGCCATCAAGGGCCGCCCATTATCCGAATGCTCGCGTATCTTGATGTCGAGAGGCACCTCGCCCAAAAAGGGCACGCCATATTTTTCCGCCTCATGGCGCGCCCCGCCGTGGGCAAAAATATCCGTCCGCCCGCCGCAATGCGGGCACAAAAAATAACTCATGTTTTCGATAATGCCTAAGACCGGCACCGCAACCTTGTTGAACATGGCGATGCCGCGCCTCGCGTCGATCAAGGCCAGATCCTGCGGCGTCGAGACAATAATGGCTCCGTCGAGCGCCACATTTTGCGCAAGAGTCAGCTGAGCGTCCCCCGTTCCCGGCGGCATGTCGACGAGCAGACAGTCGAGCTCGCCCCAAAGAACGTCCCGCAAGAGCTGTTGGATCGCGGACATGACCATTGGCCCGCGCCAGATCATCGCGTCTTCCTCCTCGACCAAAAAGCCGATCGACATGGCCTTCACACCATAGGCGGCAAGCGGCCGGATTGCGCGGCCTTGGGTTTCGGGCCGAGCCTTGAGCCCGAGCAGGCGCGGCAGCGAGGGCCCAAACACATCGGCGTCGAGGATGCCAACGCGCCAGCCAAGCGACGCAAGGCCAAGGGCGAGATTGACGCAGCACGTAGATTTGCCGACGCCGCCTTTTCCGGAGGCCACGGCGACGATGTTTGAAACTCCGGGGATCGCAATGCTGCGTGGCTGGACGGTCTTCGGCGGCGTCTGCTTTTCGGCGGTGAGGCTCACGAGTGCCACACTCACGCCCGGCAAGCGGCGAAGGGCTGCCTCGGCGCTCGCTCGCATCGGCTCAAGCGCCGCTGATTGGCGTGCATCGATCGCGATCGACAGATAGACTCTGCCCTCCTTGACGGAGAAACCCGAAATGGCGCCCGAATCTACCAGAGAAGTTCTGCCATCGGGACCGGGAATGTTTCGCAAAGCCGCGAGAACATCTTGCTCTTTGAGCATCCTTTGGGCGCGCTCCATCCATCGACTGCGCATTTGAATATAGGCCTTTCCAGCGCGCATTCAATCTCGCGCTTGTTTCTGTTGCTCCTCGCACAGAGGGCTCAGCGCCTATCTCCTGCCACCTTTATGTGCATGATGCGCAGAACGGCAGCCGTCCAGGTACAAACGCAGCCGTTCCGACGTGGCGCAGCTAATGAAAATCCGGCGGTCTCGATTGGGTGCTATGGAACGCAATTTTTGCTGAATAGTTTTGGAAAAGAAAAGTTTCACTAGGGGTATTAACAAAGGGATAGGAGCCATGATGGCCCTTCTTGAACTAGCTTAATTTTCCGGCGAATTTGGACTTGCTGCCAATCGAATAGCACAGAGCCGCAATCAATAGCGCCTCGATCACCTCTCCGATGCGCACAAGTCATGCACTTGCAATTCCTGTGAGGTTCGAACAGCCGATTATGAGACACCAGCACGTAGAACAACAGTTGCGTCAAGACAACGAGCTCGAAGGGATACAAATCCTTCGCGCCGCAGCGGCGCTTCTCGTCGTGCTGTCTCACGCGCTCCATGAATCGCTAGCGGCCAAAGCGCTGCCGAAAAGTCCCGATTGGCTCACAGCCTTTGGTGACGTCGGGGTCGATATTTTCTTCGTGATCAGCGGGTTCATCATGTTCTATGTGAGCTTCCCTGCCAGTCGTGCCCCTGTAAAGCCGGCACATTTTTTATGGAAGCGGCTGACCCGCATTTATCCGTTCTATTGGTTCTGTTTGCTCTTGACGCTTGCCTTTTGGTGGCTGGGCCTTGTCCCGTCTGTCGTGCCGGATGCCCATATGCTGGTCTGGTCGGTTTTGCTGTTTCCGAGCAATTATTTTGTCATTGGCGTATCATGGACATTGGTTTATGAGATGTATTTCTATCTTATCTTCGCCGCTTCATTATCTTTTGCGCGTCCGCTCATCTCGTTATTCGGCACCACGTCAGCGATCCTTGGACTTTATGCACTTCACCGCTTTGCACCGGGTCCTGCACTACGCAACTTTTTTGGCAATCCTATTGCGACCGAGTTCTGCTTTGGGCTGTTTTTGGCTTATTCGTCGCGGCGATGGCCGCAGTTTGATTCGGCTTCCTGGCTATTTTGGATTCCGGCTGCTGCTCTTCTCGTCATTGCGCCACTGGTCGCGCCTTCCGCAAGCACACATTTTCCGCCAAACCCCGCACGCCTCCTTTGGGGTATTCCAGCGCTGCTGATTGTAGCATCATTTCTCTCGCTCAAACAGAGCCCCACCAATTTCCGTCGCCTGATGGTATTGCTAGGCGATGCCTCTTATGCGATCTATCTTACCCATCCTTTAACCTTGATTGCTTATAATTGGCTCCTCAAAGGTAGCCTGGCAAACATCCCGCAATGGCTGGTCGTTCCAATTGTTGTCTCGGTCTGCGCGGGCGTTGGCTTATCTATTCATATATACGTCGAGCGCTGGCTCATTGCCGGTTCCCGCCACCTCCTTGCCACGCCGCACGGATTTAGCGCGCAGTGATCCGGGCCTGCGCGAGGAAATCCCAGAACAGCCAGCAACATGACCGACTGGCGGGTATCGAAATGAGTCTTGATCCTGCTTACACAATGACATGAAGATTAATCCGAACAGCACGCTGCTCATGATCGGTGATTCGATCACCGACTGCGGCCGCGCG
>JBPYDY010000110.1:0-13916 GCA_051986155.1 Methylocella sp. | reverse complement strand
TGGGATTGTGGAGGACGTTGATGAGGACCGTTCGAGGGTCAAAGTCGCCGTCTCTATCTTCGGGCGCCCGACCCCGGTGGAATTGGAGTATGGGCAAGTTGAAAAGGTTTGACCGGAGTGGCTCTTTTGCGGGTGGGGGGCAGCAGCTTTGGCCGAGGTGAAAGACCGGCGGAGAAGTGCTGGCCACTTCCCAAAGCCGCAAGCCTCTAGAATATCTAGAATATAGAGGAGGGGGAGAGTGCGTGGGGCGGTTCGCAACGGCCATAGGCATTTCGCGGCATCGGGGACTTTGCGCCGTGGGGGACATTGACGCGGGAGCGGCAGATCTGCCTATAGGAATCGGGCAAACACGGCCACGGCTGCAAACGCCAGAGTGACGGCGTGTGGCGTATTGGAGCAAAGCAATGGCAAAGAAGGTCGCAGGTTACGTGAAGCTTCAAGTGCCGGCCGGGGCGGCCAATCCTTCGCCTCCGATCGGCCCAGCGCTTGGGCAGCGTGGGTTGAATATCATGGAATTCTGCAAGGCATTCAATGCCAAGACGGCGCAGATGGAGAAGGGGATGCCAATCCCGGTCGTCATTACGGCCTTTCAGGACCGCTCCTTCACCTTCGAGATGAAGCTGCCGCCGGTCACCTATTACCTTAAAAAGGCAGCGGGTCTCGAATCTGGCGCGAAGACGCCGGGCCGTGGCTTTGCTGGCAAGATTTCGGCGGCGCAAATTCGCGAGATCGCGGAAAAAAAATTGCCGGACCTGAATTGCGATTCGGTCGACGCCGCGGTGCGGATGATTGAAGGTTCTGCCCATTCGATGGGCCTGGAAATTGTGGGGTAGGCGATGGGGCGTGTCGGGAAACGCGTCGTGAAAGGGCGCGAAGGAATTAATCGCATCAAGCTCTATCCAGTCGGTGACGCGGTCAAGCTCGTCAAGGAGCGCGCTAACGCGAAGTTCGACGAAACGGTCGAAATTGCCATGAATCTCGGTGTCGATCCCAAGCACGCGGACCAAATGGTGCGCGGGGTCGTCAACCTGCCGCATGGAACCGGCCGGACGCGGCGGGTGGCGGTGTTCGCGCGCGGCGCCAAGGCCGACGAGGCGGCGGCGGCCGGAGCGGATATTGTTGGGGCGGAGGATTTGGTTGCGACGGTCCAAGGCGGAACGATTGACTTCGACCGCTGCATTGCGACGCCTGACATGATGCCGCTCGTGGGCAGGCTCGGAAAAATTTTGGGCCCGCGGGGCCTGATGCCCAACCCAAAGGTCGGCACCGTCACCATGGACGTGGCGGGCGCGATCAAAGCCTCAAAGGGCGGCGCGGTGGAGTTTCGGGCCGAAAAGGCCGGCATCGTTCACGCGAGCGTGGGGAGGGCATCCTTTGCCGAGGACAAGCTCGTCGAAAATATTGCCGCGTTCGTGGATGCGGTGGCGAAAGCCAAGCCTCAGAGCGCAAAAGGTACTTATATTCAACGCATTGCGATATGCTCATCCATGGGCCCCGGGGTCAAGGTGGATCCAGCGACGGTTACGGTTTAAGGTGTGCGGCCTGGGGTCAACGAAATTTGAATTTCTGGGCTTGGCATAAGGGAATGTTCGAGTTACATAGCGGCTGCGGGGCTAACGGAGAGGGAATCCCCGATCCATCGATTTTGCGGGTTGGCGAGCGGCTCAAGAGTTCCGATTTCCGCAACGACGTTTGCGAGTGTGGTTGGTAAAGCCTGAGGAGAGGTGGCGGCACCTGTCCGGGGCGAGTGCTGTCTTAGACCGTGGGCGTGAGGGTCCGTCCTTAACTTGGTTGAACGCGGTATTTACCCGTCGATTACCCGCGGCTCTGCGGCGGCGCCGGTTTTTGCCGGCATTGGCGGGAAAGCAGGAAAATTTTTGATCGCGGGAAGCAATGGGTTCCGGCCCGTTGCGATTCTCGCCTGTCCTAACGGTCCGGCGCAGTGGCACAGCTCCGGGGACAGACCATTCTCCGCCTTCGTGCCCCGCCGGCAAATTTAGTGCTCCGGCAGGGAGGTCTTGCTTTCCGGCTCGCGCAAGGAGAATACACTGTGGACAGAGCGGCAAAGAAGCAATGCGTCGCCTCTTTGGCTGATGTCTTCGACAGCGCATCGGTGGTTGTGGTTGCGCATTATTCCGGCCTGAACGTGGCTCAGATGCAGGCGCTGCGGAAGCAAATGCGCGCCGCCGGGGCCACGGTCCGGGTCGCAAAAAATCGCCTGGTCAAGATCGCATTGCAAGGCAAGCCCGCCGCCCCGATTTCGGCGTTGATGCGCGGCCCAACGCTCATCGCCTATTCAGACGATCCGGTTGCCGCACCGAAAGCCGCCGTGGCCTTCGCCAAGGAAAACGACAAGCTCGTGATCCTCGGCGGCGTGCTCGGAGCGGTCACGCTCAATGTCGATGCCGTGCGCTCGCTAGCTACGCTGCCGTCGCTCGACGAATTGCGCGCCACGCTCATTGGCCTCATAAAGGCGCCTGCCTCGAAACTTGCCCAGATCTCGGCCGCCCCGGCGTCCAAGCTTGCGCGCGTCTTTGCGGCCTATGCCGCAAAATCCGGCTGACTGCAATCTGACCTGTCCGCATCCTGCAACAACCCGATCGAAGGAACGTAAAATGGCCAATTTGGAAAAAATCGTTGAGGATCTTTCAAGCCTTACTGTGTTGGAAGCCGCCGAGCTCGCCAGGCTCTTGGAAGAAAAATGGGGCGTGTCGGCCGCGGCTGCGGCGGTCGCCGTCGCTGCCGGACCAGCTGCCGGAGTAGCCGCCGCGGCGCCGGTCGAGGAGCAGACGGAATTCACCGTTGTCCTTGCCGCGGTCGGCGAGAAGAAAATCGAGGTGATTAAGGAAGTTCGTGCGGCGACCGGCCTCGGCCTCAAGGAAGCAAAGGATCTTGTCGAAGCTGCGCCCAAACCCGTCAAGGAAGGCGTCGGCAAGGAGGAGGCCGAAAAAATCAAAGCTGCGCTCGAGAAAGCCGGCGCGAAGGTGGAGTTAAAGTGACCGCCGCCCCAGCAAGAGCCGAGGCCATTGCGGCTAGGCTAAGCCCTTGCTTGCATTGTTGAAAGAACGCGGTTCAAGGAAGACGGGCAATTTATCGTTTTTGTTTCGGTGTGCCATCGCTGATTTTTTGGAGCTGAGCAAGTCCTGCCCTTCTTGCGGCTTAGCCGGACGCGGGCCGGGGCTTACCCGCGACAAATTCGCTGTTTAGACGAGGTACGAGGAGCGACATGGCTCTGATTTCGGCACAGGCTTTGACCGGCCGCAAACGTATTCGCAAGTTCTTCGGGCATATCCGCGAAGTCGCGGACATGCCAAACTTAATCGAAGTCCAGAAGGCATCTTACGACCAATTCCTTCTTGTCGAGGAGCCGCACGGCGGGCGTCCCGATGAAGGATTGCAGGCGGTTTTTAAGTCGGTCTTCCCAATCTCCGACTTCTCCAACACCGCGCTGCTCGAATTTGTCAAATATGAATTCGAGCCGCCAAAATACGATGTCGAAGAGTGCCGCCGGCGCGGAATGACCTTTGCTGCGCCGCTCAAAGTCACGTTACGCCTGATCGTCTTCGATGTCGATCCGGAAACCGGCGCGAGATCAGTCAAGGACATCAAGGAGCAGGATGTCTACATGGGAGACATGCCCTTGATGACCATGAACGGAACGTTCATTGTCAACGGAACGGAGCGTGTCGTTGTCTCGCAGATGCATCGCTCGCCTGGAGTCTTTTTCGATCACGATAAGGGCAAAAGTCATTCCTCAGGCAAGCTCTTGTTTGCGGCGCGAATTATCCCTTACCGCGGGTCGTGGCTCGACATCGAATTCGACGCCAAGGACGTTGTTTATGCCCGCATCGACCGCCGCCGCAAGATTCCGGCGACATCTCTCCTTTACGCTCTCGGCATGGACGGCGAGGAGATTCTCTCGATCTTCTACAAGTCTGTCAGTTATACGCGGGACGGGAATGGCTGGCGTTTTCCCTTTGACCCTGGACGCATGAAGGGCTTAAAGGCGGCAGCCGACCTCGTTGACGCCGAGAGCGGCGAGATTGCGATTGAAGCCGGCAAAAAACTCACCGCGCGTTCGGCGCGCCTGTTATCAGAGCGCGGCGTCAAATTCTTGCGGGCGCAGGACGAAGATCTGCACGGCCAATACATGGCAGGGGACCTCTACGACGCCGCAACCGGCGAAATTTTTGCCGAAGCGGGCGACGAAATCACCGCCAAGTCGCTAGCGCATCTGATCGAACTGGGTTTTACCGAATTGCCGGTGCTCGACATCGATCATGTCAATGTCGGCCCTTACATGCGCAACACGCTTGCGGCCGACAAGAACAAGACGCGCGAGGACGCGCTTTTTGACATTTACCGGGTCATGCGCCCGGGCGAGCCGCCAACCGTTGAGACCGCGGAGGCGATGTTTCATTCGTTGTTTTTCGAACCGGAACGCTATGATCTCTCGGCCGTAGGCCGCGTCAAGATGAACATGCGCCTCGATCTCGATGCCCCGGATACCGTGCGCACGCTACGCAAGGAAGACATCATTGCCGTGATGCGCGCGCTCGTCGATCTGCGGGACGGGCGCGGCGAGATCGACGACATTGACCATCTTGGCAACCGCCGCGTCCGCTCGGTTGGCGAGCTGATGGAAAACCAGTACCGGGTCGGTTTGCTGCGGATGGAGCGGGCGATAAAAGAACGGATGTCCTCCGTCAATGTCGATACCGTCATGCCGCAGGATCTGATCAATGCCAAACCAGCTGCGGCCGCCGTACGCGAGTTTTTTGGCTCATCGCAATTATCGCAGTTCATGGATCAGACGAACCCGCTCTCTGAGATCACCCACAAACGGAGGCTGTCGGCGCTTGGCCCCGGGGGTCTTACCCGCGAGCGGGCCGGTTTTGAAGTGCGAGACGTGCATCCGACGCACTACGGACGTATTTGCCCAATCGAAACACCCGAGGGCCCGAATATCGGCCTCATCAACTCACTCGCAACCTTCGCGCGGGTTAACAAATACGGCTTTATTGAAACGCCCTACCGCCGCGTCATAGAAAGCCGGGTGACCGAAGAGGTGATCTACCTTTCGGCCATGGAGGAAGCCAAATATTACGTCGCGCAGGCGAATGCGCCACTCGACGCGGAAAAAATGCTGACCGAGGATTTGATTGTCTGCCGGCATCTCGGCGATGTCGTCATGGTGCCGCGCGAACGCGTGGATTTTATGGATGTGTCCCCTAAGCAGCTCGTCTCGGTTGCCGCAGCCCTCATTCCCTTTCTTGAAAATGACGACGCGAACCGCGCGCTCATGGGCTCCAATATGCAGCGCCAAGCCGTGCCGCTGGTACGGGCGGAGGCGCCGCTTGTCGGAACGGGAATGGAATCCGTCGTTGCCCGGGATTCGGGCGCGGCGATTGTGGCACGCAGGACCGGCATCGTGGATCAAGTCGACGCGACGCGGATTGTCATCCGGGCAAGCGAGGAGATCGATGCCAGCAAGCCCGGCGTTGACATCTACCGGATGATGAAGTTCCAGCGCTCGAATCAATCAACCTGCATCAATCAGAAGCCTCTGGTTCGCGTTGGCGATTTGGTTCACAAAGGAGACATCATCGCCGATGGCCCGTCGACAGATCTCGGAGATCTGGCGCTTGGCCGCAACGTTCTCGTCGCATTCATGCCTTGGAACGGCTACAACTTTGAAGATTCCATCCTTCTCAACGAAAGAATCGTCCGCGACGATGTTTTTACCTCGATTCATATCGACGAATTCGAGGTGAGCGCACGCGATACCAAACTCGGCCCAGAGGAGATCACGCGCGACATTCCGAATGTGTCGGAAGAAGTGCTGAAGAACCTCGACGAAGCTGGAATCGTCTATATCGGCGCCGAGGTCCAGGCCGGCGACATTCTGGTCGGCAAGATCACGCCGAAGGGCGAAAGCCCGATGACACCGGAAGAAAAACTTCTGCGCGCGATATTCGGCGAAAAGGCGTCGGATGTGCGCGATACCTCGTTGCGCGTTCCACCCGGCGTTCAAGGCACTGTGGTGGAGGTGCGCGTCTTCAACCGGCATGGTGTTGAGAAGGACGAGCGGGCGCAGGCAATCGAACGCGAGGAGATCGAGCGCCTCGCCAAAGACCGCGATGATGAGCTTGCGATCCTCGACCGCAATGTCTATGCGCGCTTGATGGATATCCTTGCCGGAAAGAAGGCAACCGCCGGGCCGAAGGGGTTTAAGCGCGACACCCTGCTCGGCAAGGAGGTCTTTGACGAGCATCCCCGCTCGCAATGGTGGATGTTCGCCGTCGACGATGACCAGACCATGGCCGAGCTCGAAGCCATGCGCAAACAATATGACGAAGCGAAGAAGGGCCTGGAGAATCGTTTTCTCGACAAGGTCGAAAAGCTGCAGCGCGGTGATGAATTGCCGCCGGGCGTCATGAAGCTTGTAAAAGTGTTCGTTGCTGTGAAGCGCAAGATTCAGCCGGGCGACAAAATGGCGGGGCGGCATGGCAACAAGGGCGTCGTCTCCAAGATCGTGCCGCAAGAGGACATGCCATTCCTAGCCGATGGTGAGCCGATCGACATTGTATTAAACCCTCTCGGCGTGCCGTCGCGCATGAATGTCGGGCAGATCCTCGAAACCCATCTCGCCTGGGCCTGCGCCGGACTGGGCAAAAAGGTCGGCGAGACCGTAAATGCCTATCTGCGCGACAAGACCACCAAGCCGTTGCGCGATAAACTCGTCCAAATCTATGGCGCCAAGCCGCAGGTTATGGCGCTCGATGACGAAACCGTGGCCGAGCTCGGCGACAATCTGCGCCGCGGCGTGCCAGTCGCGACACCGGTTTTTGATGGCGCACGCGAACATGACATCGTCGAGATGCTCGAAGCTGCGGGCGTCGACCCGTCCGGGCAAGTAACACTTTGCGACGGGCGCACGGGTGAACCGTTCGACCGCAAGGTGACTGTCGGCTACATCTACATGATGAAATTGCATCATCTCGTCGATGACAAGATTCACGCGCGTTCGATCGGGCCTTATAGCCTTGTCACCCAGCAGCCGCTCGGCGGCAAGGCGCAATTTGGCGGCCAGCGCTTCGGTGAGATGGAGGTTTGGGCGCTTGAGGCTTATGGCGCCGCCTACACCTTGCAAGAGATGCTGACCGTGAAATCGGATGATGTTGCCGGCCGAACCAAGGTCTATGAATCGATCGTGCGCGGTGACGACGCTTTTGAGTCAGGGATTCCAGAAAGTTTCAATGTGCTCGTCAAGGAGATGCGCTCGCTTTGTTTAAATGTTGAACTCAATCAAACTTCGCGATCTCACAGCCGGCTGCCCGCAGCCGAGGCGGCCGGATAAGGGCTGGCTCGAGGCTCTGGAGCCAAAGCCGCACCGCGCGGCATGCATTCATGTTTCTAGAAACAGGCCTGCGGCAGGCAAGGCCTAGGATCAGGAGGCGGCAATGAATCAAGAGGTCATGAATCTCTTCGGCCCGGCAGTCCAGCCGCAGGCTTTCGATCAGATCCAGATTTCTATCGCTAGCCCTGAAAAGATACTGTCGTGGTCTTTTGGCGAGATCAAGAAGCCAGAGACAATCAATTACCGCACGTTTAAGCCCGAGCGGGACGGACTCTTTTGCGCCCGGATTTTTGGCCCGATTAAGGACTATGAGTGTCTGTGCGGCAAATATAAGCGGATGAAATATAAAGGTGTCATTTGCGAGAAATGCGGCGTCGAGGTCACTCTTTCGCGGGTTAGGCGCGAGCGCATGGGGCATATTTCGCTCGCCGCGCCGGTCGCGCATATCTGGTTTTTAAAATCGTTGCCGTCGCGCATTGGATTGCTGCTCGATATGACGCTGAAGGATATCGAGCGAATCCTCTATTTCGAATCCTATATCGTGCTCGATCCTGGGCTAACCCCGCTCAAGGACCGCCAGCTTCTTTCCGAGGAAGACTATCTGCGGGCGCAGGACGAATATGGCCAGGATTCCTTCACCGCTCTGATTGGCGCCGAAGCGGTGCGCGAAATGTTGCGGGGAATGGATCTGCCCAAGATTGCCGAGGCGCTCAAAACCGAGATTGCCGAGTCGACCTCCGAACTAAAGCCCAAGAAGCTCGCAAAGAGATTGAAGGTCATTGAGGCCTTCATGCACTCTGGCAACAAGCCCGAGTGGATGGTTCTGACCGAAATTCCGGTCATTCCGCCTGATCTGCGGCCGCTCGTGCCGCTCGATGCCGGGCGGTTTGCGACCTCGGATCTCAACGATCTCTACCGGCGGGTGATCAACCGCAACAACCGGTTGAAGCGGCTCATCGAGCTGCGGGCACCGGATATTATTGTCCGCAATGAGAAACGGATGCTGCAGGAGGCGGTCGACGCGCTGTTCGACAACGGCCGGCGCGGACGGGTCATTACCGGGGCTAACAAGCGGCCATTAAAATCGCTCGCCGACATGCTCAAGGGAAAGCAGGGCCGCTTCCGGCAAAATCTGCTTGGCAAGCGCGTCGATTATTCTGGTCGTTCGGTCATTGTGGTCGGGCCGGATCTGAAGCTGCATCAGTGCGGGCTGCCCAAGAAGATGGCCCTCGAGCTGTTCAAGCCGTTTATTTACTCGCGGCTCGATGCCAAAGGGCTGTCGGCCACCGTCAAACAAGCCAAAAAACTTGTCGAAAAGGAAAAGCCCGAAGTCTGGGATATCCTCGATGAGGTCATTCGCGAGCACCCGGTCTTGTTGAACCGGGCGCCGACGCTCCACCGTCTCGGTGTTCAGGCCTTCGAACCGAAATTGATCGAAGGCAAGGCCATCCAGCTGCACCCGCTCGTTTGCGCCGCGTTCAACGCCGATTTCGATGGCGATCAAATGGCGGTCCACGTGCCCCTGTCGATCGAGGCACAGCTCGAGGCCCGCGTGTTGATGATGTCGACCAACAACATTCTTCACCCTGCGAATGGTCAGCCGATCATTGTGCCGTCGCAGGATATTGTGCTCGGTCTTTACTACCTCTCCTTGATGCACGACGGCGAGCCGGGTCAGGGAATGTCGTTCGCAAACATGGGCGAAATCGAGCACGCCTTGCATGCCAAGATCATCAGCGTGCACACGCGCATCAAGGGCAGAGCATGGACATATGGCGCAGACGGCCAGCGTGTGTCGAAAATATATGACACCTCGCCTGGCCGGATGATGCTCGGCCAACTGCTGCCGAATAGCCAAAAGATTCCTTTCGATGTCGTGAACAAGCTCATGACGAAGAAGGAAATTTCGAACATGATCGACATCGTCTACCGCAATTGCGGACAGAAGGAGACCGTCATCTTCTGTGACCGGATCATGGCGCTCGGGTTTTCCGAGGCCTTCAAGGCCGGAATATCCTTCGGCAAGGATGATATGGTTGTCCCGCAGACCAAGCCGCGCATTATCGCGGAGACGAGCGCGCTCGCCAAGGAATATGAGCAGCAATACAATGACGGCCTCATTACCCAGGGCGAAAAATACAACAAGGTCGTTGATGCCTGGGCCAAATGCTCGGACAAGCTCGCCGAGGAGATGATGGCGCATATCTCGACGGTCCAGAAAGACGAGGGCGGCCGCGACAAGCCAATGAACTCAATCTATATGATGTCGCATTCCGGCGCCCGGGGATCGCCGACGCAAATGAAGCAGCTCGCCGCGATGCGCGGGCTGATGGCGAAACCGTCGGGCGAGATCATCGAGAGCCCGATCATCTCGAACTTCAAAGAAGGATTGACCGTGCTCGAATATTTCAATTCGACCCATGGCGCACGCAAAGGTCTTGCCGACACCGCTTTGAAGACCGCGAATTCGGGTTATTTGACGCGCCGGCTTGTCGATGTCGCTCAGGATTCGATCATTACATCAAGAGACTGCGGTTCAAAGAATGGAATTCGCATGCGGGCGATCATCGATGCGGGCCACGTAGTCGCCTCAGTCGCAACGCGCATACTTGGCCGCACCGCGGCGGAAGATTTGAAAGACGCCGACGGCAAGCTCATCGTAGCAGCTGGCGAGATGATCGAGGAATCCCAGATCGACCGGATCAATGCCGCGGGGATTCAGGAAGTCAAGATCCGTTCTGTCTTGACCTGCGAATCCAAGAACGGCGTGTGCTGCAAGTGCTACGGCCGGGATCTTGCGCGGGGCACGCCGGTCAATATGGGTGAGGCGGTTGGCGTAATCGCTGCGCAGTCGATCGGCGAGCCGGGAACACAGCTGACCATGCGCACCTTCCACATCGGCGGTGCGGCGCAAATCGCCGACCAATCCTTTATCGAGTCAAACTTTGACGGTATCGTGCGGATTCGCAACCGGCATGTTGCACGCAACAGCGAAGGCGATCTGATGGTCATGGCGCGCAATGTCGCAATCGTGATCGAGGGGCCTGGCGGCACGGAGCGCGCCGTGCATAGAATTCAATATGGCGCAAGGCTCCGGGTCGACGAAGGCGATACAATCAAGCGCGGCCAACGCATTGCCGAGTGGGATCCCTACATGCGTCCAATTCTGACCGAGGTCGACGGTACGATTGGGTTTGAGGACCTCGTCGAGGGGGCCTCGATGACCGAAACGATCGATGAGGCCACCGGTATAGCCAAGCGGCTCGTTATGGATTGGCGCTTGAGCCAGCGCTCGGCAGGGTTGAAACCAGCGATAGTGATCAACGCCCGCGAGGGTAAGATCGCCAAGCTGCCGCGCGGCGGCGAGGCGCGCTATATCTTGCCGGTGGATTCGATTATCGCCGTCGACCCGGGCGGCAAAGTCAAGGGGGGAGACATCATCGCGCGTATCCCCATGGAATCGGCAAAGACGCGCGACATTACTGGCGGCCTGCCGCGGGTCGCCGAACTATTCGAGGCGCGCCGGCCGAAGGATCATGCGATCATCGCCGAAGCGTCGGGCACGGTGCAGTTTGGACGTGACTACAAAAACAAGAGCCGCGTATCGATCATTCCCAATGAGGAGGGCGCCGAACCGGTCGAATATCTCATCCCCAAGGGTAAGCATATCCATCTCCAGGATGGCGACATTGTCGAAAAGGGCGATTACATCGTTGATGGAAATCCCGCACCGCATGACATTTTGGCGATCAAAGGCGTCGAGGAACTCGCTGCCTATCTTGTCAACGAGATACAGGAGGTCTACCGGCTGCAGGGTGTCAACATCAATGACAAGCATATCGAGGTGATTGTCCGGCAGATGCTGCAAAAGATCGACATCGTCGAGCCCGGAGATACCGAGTTTCTACCAGGCGAGCAGGTCGACCGGGTCGAGCTTGATGAAGCCAACGCCTTGGCGATCGCGGAGGGGAAGAAGCCGGCTTCGGGGACACCTGTGCTCCTTGGCATTACCAAGGCCTCGCTGCAGACGCGCTCGTTTATCTCTGCTGCCTCGTTCCAGGAAACAACGAGGGTTCTGACCGAGGCAGCCGTCAACGGAAAGGCGGACCAATTGGAAGGGCTGAAAGAGAACGTCATCGTCGGCCGCCTCATCCCAGCCGGGACGGGCGCCGCAATGGCCAAATTCCGCCGGGTCGCCAATGTCCGCGATCAGATGATTTTGGCGGAGAAAGCCGAAAGCGCGGCGGCTGTCGAGCAGGCCTTGCTGCCCCAACCAGAGATGCCGGCCGGAGGATAGGGCCGCCGCCAGCCGGTTTGCGACGTGCCTTATCGGTATTGTCCCAGTTTGAAATTTAGCCTTTCTTAGGGCATCTCCTGCTTGGCGCTTTACGCTAAGCGGCCAGCAATGGGAGACAGCTATGAGGAGATATGGCGTCTATCAATGCCGGGATAATGCGGAAATCCTTCAGAATGTCGTAACGCAGCTTGGAGAGCAGGGCGTGCGCATCATCAGTGTTACCTGGCAATTTGAGCGCATGGTTGAAACGAACTTCGGCCCGCAAACGCTACGCCCTGGCTTCACAATCGTGTACGAATACGGAATCGATTAGGCTCCGAGGTCCTAAACGCGAGCGCCGCCCGGCAGAAGTCTTGCCCGATGTTCGAAAGCTTCTACCAGTCCTTCGAGGCCCGGACAGATCCCTCGGATGGGGCCCCGAGGGTCGCGGCTTTAAGGGCCGAGCTTGCCCGCCTAGGACTCGATGGATTTCTGGTGCCGCGCGCGGACGAGCACCAGAACGAATATGTTGCTCCTTGCGCGGAGCGTCTTGCCTGGCTTTCCGGGTTTACGGGTTCGGCCGGCCTTGCGATCGTGCTCAAAGAGCGCGCCGCGATCTTTGCCGATGGCCGCTATGCGCTTGCGGTGAAGGATCAAGTCGACGGTTCGGTCTTTTCGACCATGGCGTTGACCGAGACAAGCCCACACCAGTGGCTCGAATCCCACTTGGCCCGCGGGATGCGGCTCGGCTATGATCCTTGGCTGCATACGCCGCCTCAAGTGGAACGCTTTGGCCAAGCGGCACACAAGGCAGGCGTGGAACTTGTGCCGGTGGAGCCCAATCCAATCGACACCCTATGGACGGGGCGGCCGTCGCCTCCGCTTGGCAGGATCGCGCGGCATGGGCGTCAATTCGCCGGTGAGACCGGCAAGCGGAAACTCGCTCGCGCGGCCGCGGCGGTCGCTGGCGATGCGCTGCTCGTCAGCGATCCGCATGCGGTCGCCTGGGTGTTCAACATTCGCGGCCATGATGTCGCGCACACGCCATTGCCGCTTAGCTATGCCTTAATCTTTAAGAATGCAAAGCCGCGTCTTTATGTCGATTCCCGCAAGCTCGACGAACGCACGCGCGACACGCTCTCCGCTCTCGCCGATGTCAAAGAGCCGCCCGTCCTCGAGCGCGATCTTGCCGTTCTAGGCCGGGAAGGCAAGAAGCTGCTGTTTGACTCCGCGACGGCGCCAGCCAAGCTCGCATCGGTCTTCAAAGAGTCTGGTGGCAGCTGCGAATTCGGTACCGACCCGATCCGAGTGATGAAGGCGCGTAAGAACGAAACCGAGCTCGAAGGCGCACACAACGCCCATCTGCGCGACGGCATGGCGATGGTGCGCTTCCTCCACTGGTTTGCGGAGCATGAACCCCGAGGGAAGCTCACCGAAATTGATGCCGCGCGTGCCCTTGAGACGTTCCGCCGCGATACGAACAAGCTGAAAGACATTTCGTTCCCGACGATTGCCGCGGCCGGCGCAAATGCGGCAATCGTACATTATTGCGTCACACAAAAGTCCAACACCACAATCGGAAAAGGCATTTTTCTCATCGATTCGGGCGGCCAGTATGAGGATGGCACGACCGACGTCACGCGCACGATTGCGGTCGGCAAGCCAACGGCTTTGATACGCGACAGATTTACGCGTGTCCTTAAAGGCCATATCGCCATCGCGCGCGCGGTTTTTCCCAAGGGCACAACCGGAGCGCAAATCGACGCATTGGCGCGTCTCTCTTTGTGGCGGGCGGGTCTCGATTTCGACCACGGCACGGGCCATGGCGTTGGCTCTTATCTCTCGGTGCATGAAGGGCCGCAGCGGATTTCCAAGCTCGGAACGGCCGCCCTCGAGCCTGGCATGATCGTTTCCAACGAGCCGGGCTATTACCGTGCGGGGCACTGGGGCATCCGAATCGAAAATCTCGTTGTTGTCGAGCGCAGGTCGGTTGCCGGTGAAGAGCGCGAGATGCTGGGATTTGAAACCCTGACTCTTGCTCCCATCGATCTTATGCTCATCGATCCAAAGCTTCTCGACGATGAGGAATTAGCATGGCTCAATGCTTATCATGCGCGGGTTCGAAAAAAAATTTCCCTCCTTGTTGCGCCCGAAACACGCAGATGGCTACGCAGCGCGACACAACGAATCGAGCTTTAAAATGGCGGCAACGAAATGTCTCAGGTAATCTTTGCACTTGTTGGCGTTGTCATCGGTTCATTGCTTACCTGGATTAAAGAC
>JBPYDY010000109.1:0-10051 GCA_051986155.1 Methylocella sp. | reverse complement strand
TCGTTTTGCGAATGGACCGATCGCCGTCCAAAAATCCCGCATTGGTTTGCGCTTGACGAAAGCCGCCCCCTTTTTGCCTTTGCCGGAATTTGGCGGCCATGGACCGGCGAACGCAAGGGGGAAACGGGCAAGCATCAATTGTTCGCCTTTCTGACCACGGAAGCAAATGAGATCGTCCGGCCGGTTCACGCCAAAGCCATGCCGGTACTCCTGACCGGCGAGGACGACTGGAATATTTGGCTTTCGGGCCCAGAGCAAGAAGCGCTGGCGTTGCAGAAGCCGCTGCCCGGAGACAGCTTGCGCCTGGTCGCGGCCGGGGAGAAGGGGGACCAACTGCTGGCCGTTGATTAGCAGTCACTTCATCTCAAATTTGCGGCGCGGCGCTGGCAAATCGCAGATTGCCGATTAATTACCGTTGGGCATAGGGCGGAAAGCAAAAATTGGGAGGAATTCCATGACATTCTATATCACCCAGGGCCGGTACACGGCCGAAGCGGTCGAGGGCATGGCCACCAATCCTGAAAACCGCGAGAAAGCCTTGGCGGACCTGATAACAAAGGCAGGCGGCAAGCTGCATGCGCTTTATTTCACTTTCGGCGACTATGACTTCTTGTCGATATCCGAGGCGCCGAACGAAGAGGCGATGGCTGCCGCGCTGATTGCGGGGGCGGCGTCGGGCGGGGTTACAGGCCTCAAGACATCGGTCGCGATCCCCGCCAAGGATGCCGTGAAAGCATTTAAATTGGCCGGGCCGCTCGCCAAGTCGTTCAAACCGCCGGGCGCAGCGAGCAGAGCATCGCACCAAAAGTCATAGAGACAGGCGGAGGGCGAAAGAGGCCGCCCGCACCTCCGGCTGCCGGCCGGCATGAGGCCTGGACGCCGGAGGTCTAAGGCGGGGCCGCGGTGCATGTCCGGCCCGCCTAAGGCTTTGCTACCGCGAAGTAGGAAGAACGAAGCCTGAGCCCGTCAGCTGGTACACCGTGCCGGCATTATTTGTTCCGCCAGAAAATGTCGTCCCGTAGAGACTGCCGTTGCCGAGCGCAACCAAATTGCCTGAAGGGTTGGACCCATCGGCACAGCCAGCCGATTGGCAGAAGGAGTAGAGCACTGTCTCAGTCCCGGAAGGCGTGAGAGCGAACACGGCACCCGAATTATTGGCGCCGCCGAATTGCGTCGTGCCATAGAGGTTGCCGGCGGCATCGAGGATTACGCCGCCGTCGGGTTCAGTTCCGTCCGCGCAAGAAGCCAGGCTGCAGAAATTGTAGAGCACGGCATAATTGCTCCCATCCGGATGGATCGTGAACACCGTGCCCTCATTATTTGCGCCGCCGGAGGGGCTCGTCCCGTACAGATTGGCGGAGGGATCGGCGGAAAGGCCGGCGAAGGAATACGAGCCGTCGCCGGTGCCGCCCGCGAAGGAGTGGAGAACGGTATAGTTTGTTCCATCCGCATGGATCTTGAACACGACGCCGCATCCTCCGAAGACGCATGTGGACGCGCCGCCCTCTACCGTCGTCCCGTAGAGGTTGCCGTTGGCGTCGCCGATGAGGCCGGCGTGGGGAAGTTTCCCGTCGGCGCAGGCGGTCATGCCGCAGAAGTTATAAAGTGTGGTGAGGATGCCGCTCGGCGTGAGCACGAAGATGGTGCCCCCATTGTTGGCGCCGCCAGTTTCGGTCGTCCCGTAAAGATTGCCGGCGCTGTCGGCAACGACGCCGGCTTCGGGGCCCGACCCGTCGGAACCGTTAAACGCGTGCCGCAGCCTGTAGGTCCCGGCCGCCGAGCGCTCAAATACCGTGCCCTTATTGGATGCGCCGCCAAGAAGGGTCGTTCCAAAGAAATTGCCGCTCTTGTCGCGGAATAGGGGCGCAAAGGGAACAGCCCCATCCATCGCGCCGCCCTGGAAAACGTGGAGGAGCCCGGTGCCGCCCGTTATCGACACCAGGAAGGCCACGCCAGCATTGACAACATTCCCCCCGTTCTCAGTCGTGCCATAAAGACCGCCCTGGGTGGTAGCGGTCAGGCCCGCCGCGGGGCCTGATCCATCGGCGCAGTTCGTCTGCTGGCAAAAGGAGTAGAGCACCGTCTCGGAGACGGCCGATCCAGCCCAAGCGCTGCCCGCACTCAATGCCGCCGCGCCAACAAACGATCCAAGTGCTGCGAAAAAAGCCTTTGCCTTGCTATAACCATGAATCATAATCCGCCCTCCCGCTTGCGCTTCATTGCACTGAACCGGTAATTTTGCCTTCAACTTTGCTGATTGTCATACTTGGGTAACGCTGGATGGCAGGCGTCACCGCGCCGACGCGGCAAAGCGCGTGAATTGCCGAGCGAGGGGCGAAAAAAATGGCGAGGCGAGCCGTCTAGGGGCGATTCGACCCGCCCAACTTTGCCGCATATTTTTCGCTTCGGCCGAATACGTTAGTGCCCGTATTTCGACAAGAATTAAGGGACAATACGTGGAATTCGCCGAATGGCGCATTGGCAAACTATTTGCGATGGACGATTTGATGCACATATGCAAAATACCGATACCGTAAAGGATTTTTGTCGGCACCGCCAAAGCTTTCGCTAAGGCTGACTTTTGCAGGGCGCGCGAGTTTGGCGCAAGATACCTCGCCGGAATTGGCCAAGCCGGCCGTACCGGAACCGCCCTGAACCAATTTCAATCAGGTCGCGGCAATGTTTTTGTAGCAATATTGGTCGGGTGCGGATTTCTTTGCAAAAAAGATTGCCTACGCGAACCAGGAGTTAAACTGTCCATGCTCACAACAGTTTGGTCGCTCGCCGGGTATATTTTGCCTTTTCTGTTTGTCCTGAGCTTGGTGGTTTTCTTCCACGAGCTTGGCCATTTTCTGATCGGCCGGTGGTGCGGAGTTAAGGTTGAAACCTTCTCGCTGGGCTTTGGACCCGAGCTCTGCGGCTTTAGCGATCGCCACGGCACCCGCTGGCGGGTCGCGGCCCTGCCGCTTGGAGGCTATGTCAGGTTTTTCGGCGAGCTGGATGGCGCGAATAACCCCTCACCGCAGGCGATGACCCCGCAGGAATGGGAAGTGAGCTTTTCCGCCCAGAGAGTGTGGAAAAGAGCGGCCATTGTTGCGGCGGGCCCGCTCGCGAATTTCCTGCTTGCGACCGCAATTTTCAGCGGCATATTTTACTTGCACGGCCGCTCAATCTTGCTCCCGGTTGTCGATAGCGTTGTTGCGGACAGCGCTGCAGAAGCGGCTGGGTTTCAGCCGGGTGACCTCATCGTTTCAATCGATGGCACCAAAATCGATAGTTTCGAGGAGATGCAGCGAATCGTGCAAGCGGCAAGCGACACGCAGCTCGTATTCGCCGTCGACCGTGCGGGGAAGTCCGTCGAGCTCGTCGCGACGCCGAGGCGGAAAGATGTTACGACGCCTTTCGGCACCACAAGGGTTGGCGTGCTCGGCGTCCAATCAAAGGCCAAGGCAGAAAATTGGCACGTTCAGCATTACGGACTCGCCACCTCGATAAGACTCGCGGGGTCGGAGACGTGGTTTGTGATCGCCCGGACCGGCAGCTATCTCAAAGGCTTAGCGTCCGGACAGGAATCCGCCGATCAGCTTTCGGGGCCCATCCGGATCGCAGAGGTTTCGGGGGAGATGGCCAAGATTGGCGTGTCGGCGCTGCTCAACCTTGCCGCAATTCTGTCGATTTCGGTTGGGATGTTAAATCTTCTCCCGGTTCCGCTCCTCGACGGCGGGCATCTCGTCTATTATGCTGTAGAGGCCATGCGCGGCAAGGCCATGAATGAAAGGGCGCAGCAGTTCGGGTTCAAGATCGGCATCATGCTTGTGACGTCACTGATGATCTTTGCAACCTATAATGACATCCTGCGCCTAACCCGCCAATTGATGCATTGGGGATAATTGGCCCGGACGAGAAGCCGCTTGCGGCCCGTTTCGCGACAGCAATAGCTAAGTTAGGGCGGTCCGCGGCTGAATGCCCGCGGATCGTTAACCCTGTTCCTTAAGCGATCGCTCACGCATGCGTGTCTTGTCTGCCACAATCTCGCAAAAACCTTAAGCTACGGCCAAACTCGAATTGTGCGCTGGGGCAAAGCGGGTCAAAACAACGTTCGCTGAGCGGGAGGGCAAACCTTTTCCGTTCCGGCAGACCGGTAGTTAAGGCTAAGCAGCATCAAGGTTAGAGCGAGCGTTTGTGCGGGTGAGGGGCGGTTTACCAATGGAATATGTTCGTATGGTTTTGGGCCGCTTCACCATTGCGGCCAGCGCGCTGGCCCTGCTATGTGCGGCGAGCCTTACCGCCTGGGCAGCGAACGTGCTGGTCGAGGGAAACAAGCGCGTCGACAGTGAAACGATCGCGAGCTATTTCGCCGGCACGGACGAGGCCTCGATCAACAAGGGCGTTAAAGAGCTGTACGCCACCGGCTTATTTTCCAGTATCAATGTTGGCCACGCAGGCGGTGCCGTCGTCATCACCGTCGTTGAAAATAAAGTGATCAACCGTGTCGTCTTCGAAGGCAACAGCAAGGTCAAGTCCGAGACGCTCGCGGCAGAGATCCAGTCGAAATCGCGCGGTCCCTTTAGCCAGGCCATGGTCGACGCCGATGTCGAGCGCATCAAGGACATTTATCGCCGGTCTGGCCGCGCGGCAGCTTCCGTTACGGCCCGTATCGTCGACTTGCCGAACGGGAGAGTTGATGTCGTCTTCACCATTGACGAAGGTGAGAAGACCGGGGTGAAAGCGATTAATTTCGTCGGTAATCACGCATTTTCTGCCGGCAAGCTGCGTGATCTTATGCAGACGACGGAAATGAATCTCTTCTCATTCTTTAAGACTTCCGACGTCTATGATCCGGATAAAATTGCCTCGGACTTGGAACTCATCCGCCGCTTTTATCTCAAAAACGGCTATGCCGATTTTCGCGTCGTCGGCTCCGACGCCCAGTTCGACGCCGCGCAAGGTGGCTACATCATCACGATAACCCTCGAGGAGGGCGTGCAGTACACGGTGAGCTCGGTTAATGTTGAATCGCACATACCGAGCGTCGATAGCGCGTCGATGCAGCAGTTCGTGCGCCTTTCGCCCGGCGAGACCTATAACGGCGATTTGGTCCAGAAAACCACCGACGCCTTGACCAAGGAGCTGGGTAAAAGAGGTTACCCCTTCACCCAGGTGCGCCCGCGCGGCGACCGCGATCCGGCAACTCGCATGGTGAGCCTCGCCTTCGTCCTCGATGAGGGGCCGCGCGTCTATATCGAGCGTATTGACGTGCGCGGAAATACGCGAACGCGCGACTATGTGATCCGCCGCGAGTTCGAAATTGGCGAGGGCGATGCCTATAACAAAGTGCTGATCGACCGGGCCGAGCGCAGGCTAAATAATCTTGGCTATTTCAAGAAGGTGAAGATCACCAATGAGCCTGGCTCGGCGCCCGACCGGGTGATCGTTGTCGTCGATGTCGAGGATCAGCCGACGGGCTCGCTGTCGTTGTCGGGGGGCTATTCCACCACGCAAGGGTTTATCGCCGAGGTCTCGGTATCCGAATCCAATTTCATGGGCCGCGGTCAATTCGTGCGCCTTGGGGTAACAGAGGGGCAATTCAGCCGGGGCGTCGACTTCAGTTTTACCGAGCCTTATTTTCTCGGCGAGCGGATCGCGGCGGGTTTCGATCTTTTTGCCAAGAAAACCGATGCCTACCAGTTTTCATTGTACAACAACTTTATTTTCGGCGGGACGGTTCGGCTTGGTTTGCCGATCACGGAAGAGCTGTCGTTCTCGCCGCGCTATTCGATTTTCCGTCAAGATGTGTCGGTTGCAAATAACGCTTCCCATCCGTTCGACGATTGCACCAGTCCCATTTTTGGCATTACACCGGGATTTACACCACCGACACCTAATGGAACGCCCTCGAACTTCTTTTTTAACTGCCTGACGAATGGCGAAGCATCGCTGGCGATCAAACAGTCGGAAGGACCCTTTTTGACCTCTCAGTTCGGTTATACCATTGGCTTTAATTCGTTAGATAACGTCAAGAATCCGACGGGAGGCCTGTTTGCTGAACTCAAACAGGATGCTGCCGGCGCGGGCGGCGACGCGCGCTATGTGCGCACCACGGGCGATCTTCGTTATTATTACGATATATACGATCAGATTGTCGGTCTCGTTCATCTCCAGGGCGGCGATCTCCAGCCTTTCGGCGGCTACGATTTGCGTATCGTCGATAACTTCAATCTTGGGCCTAGTCTCGTTCGCGGTTTTGCTCCGTTCGGCATTGGTCCCCGCGACATTTCACTCGGGTCGCTCAGCACCAACTCGCAGGGCAATCCACTCGGCGGTACCAAATATTGGGGAGCGAGCCTCGAAGTTCAGTTCCCGCTCTACGGCGTGCCGAGAGACCTGGGGCTTAAGGGCGCGGTCTTCTTCGACTCGGGCTCGCTCTTCGGTTTCGAGGGAAAAACCCAGTTCCTGCCCTCACCGCTGCAGGCGATTGAGCTCGCAAACGGCGGCGTTGCTGCGGGTGCGTTGGCGCCTGGGACTTTCTGTATTCGGCCGTTGTTCCCGGTCGGACACGGCAATCAATTCCCGGCGCTGAATTTCACCCAGAGCAACTGCGTTGACGTCGGCGGCGACTCGGGGACGGTGCGCACTTCTGCCGGCGGCTCGATCATTTGGGCCTCGCCGCTTGGGCCGATCCGGTTTGACTTCGCCAAGGCCATAACCAAGAGTTCCGCCGATCAATCCCAGTTCTTCCGATTCACTGGCGGTACCACCTTCTAGCCTTCTTGGGACCAACCGGGCGGTGGCCAGGACGATTTCTGCGCTGCCGGCACGTAGGCCTCGTCGCTGGTCTGGCGGACAGGTCTCATGAGCGAACCATTATCCTTTCCCCGCGCCGTCAAAACATCGCTCGCCGAGATCGCTGCCTGCGCCGGCGCGGTGACAGCGAAAGGCGCGGATCTGTCGGAGATCATAACGGGTGTGGCGCCGCTCGATGAAGCCGGCCCTGGAGAGCTCACCATCCTCGATTCGCCGCAAGACGCAGCGCTTTTGGAGACGAGCCAGGCAACGGCTTGCTTTATCGCCTCGCGTCATGCGGCGCTCGTCCCGCAGCCGATGTTGGCGCTCGTCGTCGATGAGCCTTATCTCGGGTTGACGCGCGCCATGCGCCTTCTGTTCCCGCAGCTCGAAGGGCAAGACTCCTTGTTTGGCGGGGCAGGAGTGAATCCAGGGGCTTCGCTCCACCCCGAGGCGCGCCTCGAACAGGATGTGATCGTCGACCCCGGAGCCGTCATCGGGCCGCGCACGGAAATTGGATCCGGCTCGGTCATTGGTGCGAACAGCGTCATTGGAGCAGACGTCCGTATCGGCCGCCATTGCCTCATTTCGCCGCAGGTGACAATAAGCCACGCTCTCATCGGCGACAGGGTCATCGTTCATCCCGGGGTGCGCATCGGGCAAAAAGGCGTTTTGGCGGCCAAACCCCGCACCGGCCTGCCTCTGCGCGGCACCGCCGAACTGCCCAGGATCGGGCGGGTCATCGTGCAAGACGGCGTCGAGATCGGCGCCAATTCGACGATTGAACGTGGAATTTTAAGCGATACGGTGCTCGGCGAGGGGACCAGGATCGGCAGTCTTGTCCACATCGAGACCCATGTCGCACTCGGACGCTTTTGCGTCATTCCTTCACAAGCGCAGATTCCTCCCGGCGCGCGGCACGAAGATTTCTTCTCGGCGGAGCCCAAATGACCGCACCGCGAACCCGGACTCGGCTTAGCCCGATTTGAAATTGAGCCGCGGCGCGCTTGAGCGAAGCTCGGCCAGCACGGTCTCCCCGGCGATCGCCTTTGAACCGATGGTCACCAACATACGTGCCGAACCCGGCAGATACACATCGACTCGCGAGCCGAAGCGGATGAGGCCAAATCTTTCGCCGGCACCGATAAGCTCGCCCTGGCGGACAAAGCAGACGATTCGCCGCGCGATGAAACCAGCGATCTGCACCACGCCGAAGCGGTTGCCACCGCTCTCAAAGACAAGGCCGTTGCGCTCGTTATCTTCGCTCGCCTTATCGAGATCGGCGTTGATGAAGGCGCCGGGCCGGTAGGCAATTTTCGTTATGCGTCCGGCGACAGGCGCCCGGTTCACATGGCAGTCGAAGACCGACATGAAGATCGACAGCCGCGGGATTGGGTCCGCGCTGAGGCCCAGTTCCGGGGGTGGCGCAAAATAACCGATCGAGAAGATGACGCCGTCTGCGGGCGCCACGACAAAATTTTCATCGAGCGGCGTGTGGCGGACCGGATCGCGGAAGAAATAGGCGCACCATGCGGTCACCACCGCCCCAATCCAGAAGAGGGTCCCAGAAAAAGAGCCAAGAATGAGCGTGACGATTGCGAAGCCTGCAACCCAAATATAGCCCTCGGGATGGATAGGGGCGAGCTGCCTACGGACCGATTCGATCAATGACATGGGGCAATCTCTAGCTGCTGGTGATCCTTCGCCACGGCTTGCGGCTTAGCTCAGCATCCTTCTTTCCACAATGGAGGTGAATTCTCCAAGGCAATTTTCGTTGATTTGGAATGGCGTGCTAATCAAAGCGAATCCGCTCTGCTAGAGTTCGGGCTTAGCGTGGCGATCTGCCGATATGTTGAAATTCAACGAAGGTAAAGTTTGCGAGGCTATCGTTCGCCGTGTGGAGGCGCGCGAGGGCACGACACGCGCCGATGTGCAATGGCCGGAAATGACGAACCACGAGGCACCTGTTGAGCTGGTTTGGCAGCTTGGCTCTCAGCTCTTTGCACTCGAACATACAGGGATCGAACCGTTTGACGGTCATATGAAAATGGAGGCCAAGGAGGATCGCCACTTCGGGCCGATCAAGGATTCTATAATGAAAGTTATCCCCTCCGCCGAGGTTTGGGAACTTAATGTCCCTGCGAAAGCATTCCAGGAGCGGAAAAAACGCGAAGTTGAACAAATTCAAACTGCGTTGATCGATTGGATCACGCAAACAGCCCCGGCACTGCCAAGACGTCCCTATGCGGATTACAAGGCAGGCGCGGTGAAAGCAACTCCGCTAGGAGTGCCATTCCCGGTGTCCCTATACCGGTTCCGGGCACAGGTAATGAGCGAATTTCCTTTCATAATCCGCCACTCAACCGGAACTCGTGAAGAGGCGCAACAGACGCGCGCAGACCGCCTTCGGAGGGCCTGCGAAAACAAGTTCCCTAAGCTTTACGCTTGGAAGCGGGACAAAGGCGCAAGGACGGTGTTGGTGCTCGAAGAAAATGACATTTTCACAACCAATGAATCGATAGTTGCGCAGACATTTCTGTCTTTGGCGCAAGCCAGAGACGACCGCCCCGACGAGACATATCTTGTTTCAACCGCATTGAATAAGCCGTGGTATGGGTGGCCGATCTTGGTCGAAAATCGCTCACTGCGGGATTTTGAAGAAGCAGCGGGCAGACAGGTTTATTGGAAGATTGACCCAGACGATCTTCAGCAATTGACGCCGCGCTGAGCGACCGGTTTCGACTCTGGCTTTCAACTTTCGGACTCCTTGGGGCACCTCACAGCTCTGCGACATCGTCCCGGCCGTTGGCTGCCATGCGTACTTTTTGCGGTTCCTCTTCAACTTCTTGCATCCCGTTGCCGGTCTCCTGCGATTCGATCTTGATGCTGAGCTTGCCGCCCTCTTCGATCGCGGCGCGGCGAAGCGTTTCTTCGGCCAGCCTCACCTCATACTGGCGCCGCCACATCGCCGCATAGACGCCGTCTTGCGCCAGAAGCCCTGCATGCGTGCCGCGTTCGACGATCCTGCCCTTGTCAAGCACAATAATCTCGTCGGCATTGACAATCGTGGACAACCGGTGAGCAATCACCAGCGTCGTCCGCCCTTTGACGACGATATCGAGTGCATCCTGGATTTCGCGTTCGGTAAAAGTGTCGAGCGCCGATGTCGCTTCATCGAGGACAAGAATGGGGGGGCCCTTTAAAATGGTGCGCGCGATTGCGACGCGCTGTTTTTCGCCGCCCGAAAGCTTGAGGCCCCGCTCGCCGA
>JBPYDY010000108.1:0-5156 GCA_051986155.1 Methylocella sp. | reverse complement strand
TCGACGGCTTTTATTGCTCGCGCAACCGCTTGCGCAATCGCTTCGTCTTCGGCTGCCATATTGCTCAAGGCGCCATGGATCTTCACATGACCAAGCCTTGCATCCGCATATGCGGCAAGAGCGCTTGCGGCGCCAATTTGATAGGCGACAAGCCGCTCAATCTCGCCCGCGGAGTAAGGCAATCTGCGCCGCCCAAACCCCCAGAGATCTGGAAAACCGGGATGCGCTCCAATTCCGATGCCCCCGGCCTTTGCGGCGGCAAAAGTTTCCGCCATGATTTCCGGGTCGCCGGCATGAAACCCACAGGCAACATTGACGCTCGTGACGATTTCGAGCATGGCCGCGTCGTCGCCAATCCGGTAGCAGCCGTACCCCTCTCCGCAATCGCAATTTAGGTCGATGCTGACCATGGCTGAGAACCTGAAGGCCGGTTTTTAACTGTCGGCGCCGTCGACAAACTCGGCGCGCCGAAAACCCTGCGCGTAAAGCAGGGCCGTCAAATCCCCATGGTCGACACGCGCGCGGGCCGCGGCCGCAACCTTAGGTTTGGCGCGAAATGCGACGCCAAGCCCAGCGGCTTCGAGCATGGCAAGATCGTTGGCGCCGTCACCAACGGCGAGCGTTTCCTCAGCATAAAGCCCAAGCTTCTCGCGATGCTTTAGGAGCGCGGCGAGCTTGGCTTGCCGCCCGAGGACCGGCTCCGCAACAAACCCGGTTGCCTGGCCGTATGCATCAAACAAAAGCTCATTTGCCTGATGCTCGTCAAATCCCAGTTTTTTGGCTATGGCAGCCGTGAAGGCTGAAAATCCGCCCGAGACAAGCACGGTGTAGGCGCCATTTTTTCGCATGGTCTCGACGAGCGCGCTCCCTCCCTTCGTCAAAGTTATACTGTTTGCAAGCACGCGGGAAATCACGCCGCGATCGATGCCCTTAAGCAGGACAACGCGTTCGCGCAAGGCCGGCTCGAAAGCGATCTCACCCCGCATTGCGCGTTCGGTGATTGCGGCAATCTCCGCCCGCTTACCTACCTCCCCGGCAAGTTCGTCAATACATTCCTGGCCGATCATGGTCGAATCCATGTCGGCAAGCAAAAGCCTCTTGCGCCGCCCGTGTTGCGCCTGAACAAACACATCGGTCGGCGCGCCTTCGAGCGCAACGCGAAGCCTATCCGTAACGGTTCGCACGCCCTCCTGCGGAGTCAGGACGAACTCAATGTCGACGGCGACGCCTTGTTCGAGCCACTGTGGGGAAGCCGAACTCGTCAATAATTTGCTAGCGCGTGTGATAATATCTCGTGTCAATGCGGGAATGGCAGGGTCGCAGACGAGCGTTGCAACATGCCCCATTGCGTCAGTAGGTCTTGGCGAGATAGTCGACAATGGCCTGCGCATCCGTGTCGTTGATTGGCGCATGGTAGGCGTTGATCATCTTCGTGACCTCGGCCTGCCAGAACGCTTTGCCGCGATTTGGCGGCTGAGTGCTGATGTAGTCAACCGAGTGGCACGTTAGACAGTTGTTCTGTGCCGTCTCCATGCCGGGCCCTGGCCGCAAGGTGGCGGTTTCTTCGGGAAGCGCGTAGGTGAGGGACTTGGCGCAGCTCACGCCCGCGTGGGTCAACACTGCGGTTGCCAAGGCGGCCTGCAAAAAACAGAGCGGCATTCGCATGCTCGTGCTCTCCTCTCAAACTGCGTGGACGCGCATCGTCTCGATAACGTTGCGCTTGTATCCAGTGGGGTTCCACAAAGGTGCAATCGGCTGCGACTGGCCGATGCGGTTGACCGCCCGCACCTTTAGCTCATGTTGGCCTCGCGGGAGCCGGACGGAGGCCCGCCATTCGCGGAACGAGTAGCGGCCAAGGTCGGGACCGAGCCTTGTCTCACTCCAAGTAAGACCTGCATCCGTCGACAGCAAAACATTTGTAATCCCATAGCCGCCGTCGAAGGCGATGCCCTTTACGAGCGTCTCGGTTCCTGCACGCACCTTGCCGCCATCGGTCAGATTCGTGATGAAAGAGCGCACGTTAAGCCGATTAATAGGTATGGTTGCGGCGGGTGCCTGGCCCGGTTCCGTGCAGGCGCAGCTATTGGCAGGAATACGATAGGCCACTCGCATAAAAAACCCGTCAAAAATGCCGTCGATGACCGTGATCTCATTGAGGTGCTTCACCCAATAGGTGCCGTAGTAGCCGGGCACGACGAGCCGGAGGGGAAAGCCGTTAAGCCAAGGCAGATTCTCCCCGTTCATGGCGTAGGCGATCATAACCTCGCCATCGCTCGCGTGGTCGATGTCGAGCGCTTTGACGAAGTCCGGCGTCTCTGGCAAGACGGGCTCGTCGAGACCGTTAAAGGTAACTTGGCGGCTTCCGGCTTGAATCCCGGCCTTGTCGAGAACGGCCTTTAGCGGAACACCGCGCCAGCGGGCATTGCCCATGGTGCCGTTGCCAAGCTGCCCGCCGGCGACACGCGGCTCAAAAAATCCCCGCCCGTTGCCAGAGCATTCGTTGACGGCGACAACTTCAAGCGGCTCAAAGCTAGACTTGAGTTCGCTCAAGGACAACGACAGCGGCCGGTCGACCTTGCCCTTTACCTCAAGCCGGAATGCGTCGGGATCGATAGAAAGCGGAATACCGGCCAGATGATAGCGCACGAAGAAGGCATCGTTCGGAGTGATCGCGCCTTCATTGAATACCGAGAAAGGTGTCTCGAGCTGCGGCGGGCGGGAGGTCTCGCGGATGAGCGGCCGCTTGCCGGGGTAGCGCACCAGAGGCCGTTCACCATTGGCGAAAGGTAGTCTCGTGAATTCCTCTGCATGTGCCGCGAATGGAAGACTAGACTTCGCAAGAACTGCACCGGCAAGTATGTCTCTTGCACCGGCGAGCAAAGAGCGTCTGTTCATGGCGATTTTCATTTCTCCACTCACCAAGGCAAGCAAGCCAATATATTGCGTATTTCACATATTCGAGGCCAGCCACCGGCCTGTTTAAACTTGCATCAGCAGCCAATTAAGCCCAATTCGAAGCCAGTGGCGAAGCTGAGAAGAATGCTCCGTGTAAGCCAAGATGGACGCCGCCCATACAAGCGCATCCTGAGGCATTCCGCCTCCTACCGGCGGCAATATCCGCGCCTTGAGAAGCCAGAGAAGCCGCTGATGCGCGCCGGGCGGTCGATTTTTCCGACATTCTGGATCATGAGTTTGTCCTTCGCGGGCGCTAAAGGCGGTTCACCGGCAGCTTGAGATAGGTTACGCCGTTATCTTCCGGCGGCGGGAAATGACCCGCGCGCATATTCACTTGAACCGAGGGAATGATGAGCGCGGGCATGCGCAGCGTGGCATCCCGTTTGTTGCGTATTTCGGCAAAGGCGTCCTCCGAAATGCCCTCGTGAATTTGAATATTATGTGCCTTCTGCTCCTCAACCGTGGTTTCCCATCGAAATTCGGACCGGCCGGGCGGCAGATAATCGTGACATACAAAGAGACGGGTTGCCGGGGGCAAAGCGAACAGCTTCTGGACCGACCTATAGAGCTGTCGCGCGTCGCCGCCCGGAAAATCGCAACGCGCCGTGCCATAGTCGGGCATGAACAGAGTATCGCCGATAAACGCCGCATCGCCAAAAATATAGGTCATGCAGGCGGGCGTGTGGCCCGGCGTATAGACCGCGCGGCCCGGCAGCGCGCCAATCATGATCTCATCACCATCGGCGAACAACGCATCGAACTGGCTGCCATCCCGCTCAAATTCGGTTCCGGCATTGAAAATCTTGCCGAAGACATTTTGCACGATGGTGATGTTTAAACCAATGCCGATCTTGCTTTTCAAGCGGTCCTTTAGATAGGGGGCGGCCGACAAATGATCCGCATGCGCGTGTGTTTCTAGTATCCACTCGCAGCGTAAGCCATTCGCTTCGACATGCCGCGCAATTGCCTCGGCAGAAACCGTTGCCGTGCGACCAGCCGCGGCATCGAAGTCGAGAACGGAATCAATGATCGCGCAGGCGCTGGAGTGCGAATCCCGCACCACATAGCTTGCTGTATTCGTGGGCTCGTGAAAAAACGCCTCAACTTGCGGCTGCATCCGCCTCCTCCGTCTCGGCAGAGCTACAATCACGGCTTGAAAATATATTCAAGTATCAACATATGAAGGCGTGATCAAAAAAACGCGAGGCGGTACAAAACCATGGTACGGACACACATCCTGGGATATATGCTATAATACGAATATGAGTTGTGTGATTTGACAAACCACCGGCTCGAACCTGGTTATTCGGCTGGTACGAATGGGCAATGTCCTTCTGCCGATGGAATTCAAATCGCAAGAACGATCATGTTGAAGCGTAGAAGCCCGGAACTCCCGAAAGAAGATGGACAGGGGGACCGAATGCGGAGGCTCACACGAAAACGCGCCACCGGCTTCGTTTCGCGCCCTGCCACCAAAATGTCCGCGGCGGCGAAAAAAACCAAGAGACATTCATCTTCCTCCGCCGGTTCCCTTTTAATGGCAAAGCGTGCGAAGCAAGCCAGCGAGTTTTTGAAGGCGCTCTCACATGAATCGCGGCTCTCAATTCTTTGCCTGCTTTGCGAAGGCGAGAAATCGGTGACCGAGCTCGAAGAGTTGCTTTGCTTGCGGCAATCTTCGGTCTCGCAGCACCTCGCTCGGCTTCGGCTCGATGGTCTCGTTCAAACGAAACGTAATGGCAAGGCGATCCACTATAGCTTGGCAAATGATGCCGTGCGGCGCATTCTCAGCACCCTTGCAAAAGCCCAAAGCGCCGTGCGAATCGAACCGGAAAAGCCATAATTTAATCCGCCGGCCTGCGAGCGAGCCGCTGCGATTGACAGTACCCGGTGGTGCCCCTATCAAAAAAGTCGCGCCCAGGTGGCGGAATTGGTAGACGCGCTGGTTTCAGGTACCAGTGGTGAAAGCCGTGGAGGTTCGAGTCCTCTCCTGGGCACCAAATAGATGTTTGGCACTGTCCGAAAACATCCAGAAACAATCGAAAAACCAATTAGTTAGCCATAAATTGCGTCCACTGGCGTCCTAGATCGTCTGTTTGTATCCGGCTGAAATGTTGGTATATTTGTTGGTATCGGCTCACATACTTTCCAACGCGACAGATACCAACATGTCCCTCACGGAAATGGCAGTCCGCTCGGCAAAG
>JBPYDY010000107.1:0-2225 GCA_051986155.1 Methylocella sp. | reverse complement strand
TCGGGAATTTTGCTGATTGGAGTTGGATATCTTTTCCTGGAGGGGGCTTCTGTCGGCGGCGCAGCAGACGATGGGGTGGATGCTTGTCTTCTTTTTTGCCTCGGCCGCAGCGAGCTCCGCGGTCGGCGGCGTCATAAGCCCGTGGCTGTTTGGGATGCTGATTGGAAGGGGATTGCGCTCCGGAGTTTTCGATGGTTACGCCTTGGGCGCTGCTCTCATGATCGGCGTGGCGATAATGGAATGGCGCTGGGGCGTCGCCGCCGAGCGCAAGCCACTTGAAAGCGTCTGCCGGCCCCTGACCTTCGTATAATAAGGGCGCAGAATCGGCAGGCTTTGAACGGGCTCGACGGAACCAGGCCAAAGGCCGACGTGGTGCGGCATCGAACGCGTCTTGCCAAGCTCAATAGGTCTGTTGCTCAAGGCGGGCCCGGATGCGCGATACCCGCGCCCGAGCCGCGCCTTCTCAAAAGCCCCGCCGTAAACATTGCGGCGCATGACAGTCTAAGGGACCACGAATGTCTCGCCGATTTCGCGCAGCGCGATGCGTTCCGGCGAGTTCTGCAGCACTGCCTTGAAGCGCTCGATTGGCTCGCGAAAGTCTTCGGCACTGAGCCGGAAGGTTTGATGGTGGACCGGCATGATGAAATGGGCGCCGGCTTCATTAGCCATTTGGACCGCTTGCTCCGGGGTGCAATGCGAATGAATCCAGGGATTGTAGGCGCCGATCGGCATGATTGCCAGATCAATAGAACCAGAAGCGCGGATTTGCGCAAACGAGTCGGTGAGCGCGGTGTCACCGGAGAAAATGATGCGATGGTTATTTCTCTCAAGCAAGTAGCCATTGTAACCGCGATACGTATCGCGCCGCTTGCGTGCGCCCCAATGTTTGACGCGAAACGCGCGAATGTCGATCCTGCCGGCGACGGCTACCACGGACTTAATCTCGTTCCACTGCAATTCGCTCACATCCCTAAATCGCTTCCATCGTAGCAGGTCACTGGTCCGCAGTGCCGTGATCACCGTGGCCGAACGGTCTAGCCGATGGAGCGTGTGCATGTCCAAATGATCGAAATGGGCGTGTGAAAGAAGCACGACATCGATCTTTGGGAGATCGCGAACGGTCAGCGCAGGAGCCGTCAGCCGTTTGAGTCCAAGCGTAGCTCCGGGCAGCCTGACTCCGATGCGCCGAAAGAGCACCGGATCGGTGAGAATCGTGACCCCGAAAAAATTGATCAATACCGTTGCATGTCCGAGCCAGGCAGCGGTTAACCGCTTATCGCTCCAGTCCGCGGGAATTGGCCGGGCGAAGGCTGGAGCAATAGGGCGCTGGCTTTCGCGACGCCATTCGTGCCACAGGTAAGGGAACAAGCGGCGGGTGCGCGAACCGCCCGGGTTTTGGTACTTTTTCTCTTGTCCCAAAGAAGCTGTCACAAGCAACGCCTAGATAAAACTCTTTGCGCCGGCCGGTCGCGGTTCAGGGCACCAGCGTCAGACACCTGAGTACCCTTCATCTCGGACCGGCTTTCGGCTCGCCCTCGTTGAGTTTATTGCGCTTTTCTCCCGACTAAGGGAGAAATCACGTGTTTTATATCAATAGCTTGGAAAATGTTTCCCGACTGAATTTGGCGCGGGCTGGGCCTGGGAAAAAGAAGCCGCTGCCCGAGAGGGGTCGGGTCAGCGGCCAAAACCGAAGCCTTCGCAAAAAAGACCCGGTCAACATTCAGCGGGCCTACCCGCGTCTGAAACGGAAAAGCCGGCCAGACTATAGCCGCCAATCTTGCCGCTGCGCAAGCCGCGCACGCGCCCGGCTCGCCCTCGACATCGCCCGCCGCGCCGGCTTCGAGATCGCTGCAAGCAGCGACGCGATCGCGGAGCATCTGGCCGGAATCTTTGGCTTGCTTTTGCAGGAGCGCGGCAAATGACGAAGAGAGAGCGCAAAAAAATTTCGCTTTTGAGGGCCCGCGCCGAAGGCGTTCCGTACTCAAAGATTGCCGAGGACTTTGATTACCAATCGGCGGCCACAGCGATGGGCGCCGTCTGCAACGCCCGAAAATTTGTCCGCGAGCGCTACCCAGCTTTGTGGCCGCTTGAGCTTGATGCCGGCCGGTGCGGTGCATGGCGCGGTTCAAGAGCGAGGCGAATAGGAAACACTCCATTGTGTGTCTTGGCGTCCGAGCCTTCCCCAAAAAGACCTTGGTCGGTTTCGCAAAGATACGAATTCCCGA
>JBPYDY010000106.1:0-2007 GCA_051986155.1 Methylocella sp. | reverse complement strand
GCAGAAACCGTCATCAGCGGACTGGAAGATGCCGAAGATTATAAGGCGTTCGAGGCAGCCGTTATCGCAGACTATGATGCTCAATCGGCTGTCGAGCGCGAGTTGGTGTTGCGATTGGCCAGCGTCCTATGGCGTCTGCGCCGTGCCAACTCGATGGAGACCGGATTATTTGAGATTCAGGCAGAACAATTGCGCGATTACCGGCAAAACCGGCGAGTGCTTGAGGATTCTCGTGACGTTGTCCACTTTGTGTTCTGCCGGCCCGCGCCTGGTAGTGCGCAAGCGCCCGTGGACAATGTTTTGAACGACATTGAGAAAGTATCCGACTGCGGGATGAAAGCAATCGCCACCCATCCTGTCGAGTTCGCGCGCTGCTTTTTGCGTTTAGCCAATCTGCCCAATTTTGCTCTTGATCGGCTCAGCCGCTACGAGACAACCCTATGGCGGCAGGCAGGCCGGATCCTGTTCGCGCTTGATACATTGGATCGGCGAAAACCCCAGGAGCGGAGACGCAATTGTTATGTTGGCGGCGCACAGGGACTCGCGGATTTCGAGGATGCCTCCGCCGATCAATAAAAGAAGCCACTCGATCGCCTCAGGAAATTAATTCGACAAAGAACTGCACAGAATCCACAATGAAGTGCGGGGACTCTAGTTCTCGTAGTTTTCTTTAGACGGCTCGCGGCCCGTTATGGGCAAGAGGCCTTTCATTTGGAAAGAGCTGACAATCCAGTTCGATGGGCGCACGATCACTGGCTTCTATGCTGAATGGAAAGGAATAGTAGTCGTAAAAACGCTCCACGGGATGAAGTCCATAAAAAGCGGGGGTGCCAGTTTTCGGTGGCAGACGTGCGGCTCGACCACAAGGCAACCGCTGGTCGTCCTTGGCGTGATGGTCAGAAGGTGCTGCTCGCGGTCAAGTCATGGGCGGGGAGAGCAGTGACGCCTGCCGCAACGTCCTCGACGATCTGATGGAGACGCCCCGACCTTCAAAATCGCTGACCCCCGACGATGCGTGTCAGAAACCACATTCGGTGCAAAATCCCGCCGGCAACGGCCGGCAGGCCGAGCCCCGTTGCACGATAAACCTACCGTTGCGTGATAAAGATGTATTTGATACGCATGTCTTTGCTGCACGGCCCCGGTATGGCCAAAACGGGCCGTTGCCAGGGCAGATCGAGGGGAGCCAAGAAAACGCTATCGTCCGTCCGAATTTCGGGGTTTCATTTGAGGAATCCCGGTTTTCCCTGGCCCTCTGGTACGCTGGGAGCGATTCAGCGATGAATGCAAATGCATATCGGACAAACAAGATTCTCGGCTTCGTGCTGGGAAGCGCACTGTTCCTGCAAGCGGTGCACATCATCGACGGGAGCTTCACCACCGAGCCGGGCAAAACCGGCCTCGTCGCCAAGGAGGAGCAACCGCAGGCCGGCGCCGCTGCGGTGGCACCGATCGACACGAAGTTATTGGCGAGCGCGTCCGCGGAACGTGGCGCCCAGGTCGCCAAGCAATGCCAAGCCTGCCACAACTTCGAGGAGGGCCAAGGCCCGAAGGTCGGCCCGGATCTCTATGGTGTGGTCGGTCGCAAGATCGCCTCCGCCCCGGGCTTCAATTATACCGCGGCCTTGAAATCAAAGAACGGCAACTGGGATTTCAACACGCTGAACGCATGGCTGATCAAGCCAACCGCCTATGCGCCGGGCACGGCAATGACCTTCGCCGGTCTGTCGAACGATAAGCAGCGCGCCGATGTGATCGCCTACCTCGATACGCTCTCGAAGAACCCGGTGCCGCTGCCGAAGGCTCAATAAGAACTGCCTACTCGGAATCACTTTCTGGGACTACCTCGGCTCCCGGACCACGTTGCCGGGCGTGCTCAAGGCGCGCCGCCGTCGAAGCGCCTCTCTTCCGCCTTGTGATAGTGCTGCAGCGCAATCATCAATCCCTTCATTGGCCGCAATGGCCCCAGCGTGACGATGAGGATCAGGGGCAGCCAAAGCGCCGCGT
>JBPYDY010000105.1:0-9008 GCA_051986155.1 Methylocella sp. | reverse complement strand
TTGCCCGATTGGAGGCGATCGTCGGCGCAAGCTATGTCATCGCCTGCGCATCTAGCATGGAAGAGTTTTTGAGCGAGCCGCGCGGCCGCTTTCATGGGAGCGCGTTTTGCACCGTTCAGCCGGCCTCCACTGAAGAGGTCGCGGCCATTCTGAGACTCTGCAACGAACTCAGCATTCCCGTGGTCCCTCAAGGCGGCAATACGGGCCTCGTGGGCGGCCAGGTCCCGGTTGGCGAGGGGCAGGAGATCATCCTCTCGCTCCGTCGCCTTAAGGCGCTGCGGGGAATTGATCTTGCTTCCAATACCATGACCGTGGAGGCCGGCATGATTTTGGCTGAGGTTAAGGAGGAGGCCGCCCGCGCCGGGCGGCTGTTTCCCCTCACTCTTGGGGCGGAAGGCTCCTGTACCATCGGCGGCAATCTCGCAACGAATGCCGGTGGGACGAATGTGATCGCCTATGGCAATGCGCGCGACCTCGTGCTGGGGATCGAGGCCGTGCTCGCCGACGGCCGGATTCTTTCCGACCTTTCAAAACTCAGGAAAAACAACACAGGTTTTGACCTTACTCAACTCTTCGTTGGTTCCGAAGGGACGCTCGGAGTCATTACCGCGGCGGTCCTAAAACTTTTTCCAAGACCGCGCGCCGTCGAGACGGCTTTCATCGGGCTTGCGTCGCCCCGCGCCGCTCTCGGCTTGCTCGGCCTTTCCCGCGAGCTGGCGGGCTCCGAGATCACGAGCTTCGAACTTTTGCCGCGCATTGGCCTCGACTTTGTCCTTGCGCAGTTTGACGCGCGCGACGTTTTGCGCGCCAAATACCCCTGGTATGTGCTGCTCGAACTAAGCTCTCAGCGCGCCGAGGGGCTTTCGGAGCGCTTGCTTGCACTGCTTGAAGCGGCAAGCGACAAACACATTATCGAAGACGCAGCCGTGGCCTCGTCACTCGAACAGCGGGCGAGTTTCTGGAAGCTTCGCGAGCTTCTGCCTGAGGCCCAAAGCCGTGAAGGCGGCTCGATCAAGCATGACGTCAGCGTGCCCATCGCCTCGATTCCGGCGTTTCTGGAAGAGGCCGAGAGCGCGGTGACATCGGCGATCCCGGGCGCAAGGCTCGTTGCTTTCGGCCATGCCGGCGATGGCAACATTCATTGCAACGTCTCGCAGCCCTTGGGCGCGGATACGCAAGCTTTTTTGGCGCGATGGGACGAGATCAACGCCATCGTGCATGGGCTCGTCCTCGCGCATAAAGGTTCGATTTCCGCCGAGCACGGCATCGGACAATTGAAGCGCGATCTTTTGGCGAAGGTGAAAGACAAAACCGCGATGGAACTCATGCGCGTGATCAAAAAGGCGCTCGATCCAAAAGGAATCTTGAATCCAGGCAAGGTGCTTTAGACCAGGCAAGGTGCTTTAGAGGTGCCGAAGGAAAACTGGCCCTTGGCAGCGGCATCGCGCAATTTGCGCGTTTGAGCGGTCGTCCGTGAGGGATTCGGGCGCAATTGAGCGATCGGCCCGAGCCCCAGCTTGAGAGTGAATCCGCCAGAGCCATAATGAGGCCGCTTTTCTTAATCGTCATGACTCGCCCGCCCGCAGAGCAGCCGCCGGCTGCCAACCGGGGCGTTGCGTCTTAACGAAGTTGTTTTCACGTGCTGATTTTGCGAAATCGGCGTTCGCCTTGCTTGGCCGGCGTCGCGGCGAGTTTAGTTTTGCGTAGTTGCTGCCACGCACCCGGGTCTTGCGGGAGGAGACCCTTGGGCTCTCTGATCGGAGCGGCTCTTCTGCTGGCTTCGGCCACGGCTGGGGTGGCGGAGACGATGTCGGGCGCCCTCGCACGGGCCTACATGGGCAATCCGGACCTCAACCAGCAACGCGCCGGGGTGCGGGCAAGCGACGAAACCTTGCCTCAAGCCTCCGCCGCTTGGCGGCCAACGGCCACCGCAACCGGCCAATTCGGTTATAATTATCTTGAATTCAGCGCGAGTGGAGGCGCCGCGTCGTTCGGGAGCGTTGCCGCAGTTACTGGACCATCTGCGATCCGGCTAAGGAGGGGCACGGATCCGGGAACCTTAGGGCTGACGGTCACCGAGAATATTTTCAACGGCAACCGCACGGTAAGCGGCGTGCGTCAGGCGGAATCAAATATTTTTGGAGCACGGGAAACCTTGCGCAACGCCGAGGAAAACGTTCTGTTGAGCGCGGCTACCGCTTATATGAATGTTCTGCGCGATGCTGCCGTCCTCGACCTTCGCAAAAACAATATCATCGTTCTTGAAGAACAATTGCGTCAAACGCGCGACCGTTTCACCGTCGGTGAGGTAACCCGGACCGACGTCGCCGAAGCCGCGTCGAGTCTTGCTACGGGGCGATCAGATTACTTCACGGCGCAGGCCAATTTGAAAACAAGCGCCGCCGACTTCCGGCGCGTGATTGGCGTCGAGCCCAAGAGGCTCGAACCCGCTCGTACGATCGAAGACTTGTTGCCCCGCACGCTGGGGGCGGCGGAGGATCTGGCGCTCGCCGAGCATCCGACTGTGCCGGCGGCGCTGCATGCCGCCGATGCCGCAGCCTTGCAAGTCAAGTTGGCCGAGGGACAAATTTACCCCTCATTAAACGTCGTTGGCAGCGTTCAACAAAATTACAACCTGCAAGGCTTTCCAGGGGAACGCCTGTTTGACGGTTCGATCGCCGCCCAGCTTTCCGTGCCCATCTACCAGGGTGGCGCAGATTATGCTGCGGTCCGACAGGCCAAGGAAACGCTCGGCCAAGCGAGGCTCCAGGCCGACCTTCAGCGCGATCTCGTCCGCTCGGCAGTGGTCTCGGTATGGGGCCAGCTTGAATCCGCACGCGCCGTCATCCAATCATCGACGGCCGCGGTCAAAGCGGCCGAGATCGCACTCGACGGTGTCAGGCAGGAAGCGGAGGTTGGCCAGCGCACCACATTCGATATTTTATTTCAGCAACAAGTTTTGCTGAATGCGAGGGTAGGATTGGTAACCGCGCAGCATGATCGTGTTGTCGCTTCTTATGCAGTCATGGCCGCCGTTGGCCGGCTCTCGGCAGCAAACCTCAACCTCGCTGTCGCGCAATATGATCCAACGATCCATTTCGACCAAGTCAAAGATTTGGGCTGCGCACGCCAACTGGACGGTAAACGATTGCGGCTATCGCCCGAGATTTGGCTTGAGCGGAAGCTTCCACCAAGCGTTCGCGCCCGAGCATCTGGCAAAAAGCCCTGCTCTGCGAACCTCAGCAATGTATCAAACCGCTTTTGGAGACGGCAATGGCCGATGTTCGCGTCATCTGCGCCATAGGGAAACGGGGCCAGCTTGGCCTCAATGGGAGGCTTCCCTGGGAAGGAAATTCGGGAGCGGAATATAAGGCCGACGTCGCGCGATTCTTTGCTTTGACAAGAGGTCATGTGCTGATCGCCGGCCCGCGGACAATCGCCTCATTTCCGGATTGGGCAAGTCCTCGAATGACGCTCGTGGAGATCCGCTCCACGGACAAACCCGAGGAGATATTGGCCCGCTATCCGGATCGCGTGGTTTTTGTTGGCGGCGGCCCGCCGGTCTGGAAAGCGTATGCGCGTTTCGTTTCCCATTGGGACATCACGCGTCTACCTTATGATGGCGAAGCCGACCGTTATCTCGACCCCGGCTGGTTGTGCGCTGGCTAGCGTTTGGTCACGTGAGGCTTGCGCAGAATCGTTGAATTTTTGTGCAGGCGTCCTCCAGAACCGAGGTCGACGTCGCATAGGAAAGCCGGAAATTCGGGCCAAGCCCGAAGGCCGATCCATGCACGACCGTGACACCCTCCGCTTCGAGCAAAGCCGTCACAAACTCCTCGTCATTGCCAATCACCTTGCCGCCCGGCGTTTTCTTGCCGATGGCAGCGGCGCAGGAGGGATAGACGTAAAAGGCGCCTTCAGGCGGCGGGCAGACTAAATATTTCGCTTGATTGAGCATAGAGACGACAAGGTCGCGCCGCTGCTCGAAAACTTTGCGCCGTTCGTCAATGAAATCTTGTGGCCCCGTCAATGCCTCGACGGAGGCCCATTGGGCAATCGAACATGCGCCGGAGGTCTGCTGACCTTGCAGAGTATCCATGGCCTTTATCAGATGGTCAGGGCCTGCTGCATAGCCGATGCGCCAGCCAGTCATGGCATAGGCCTTCGAGACGCCGTTCATCGTCAACGTGCGGGAGATGAGCTCCGGCTCGACTTGCGCCGGCGTTGCAAATTTGAAATCGCCATAGGTCAGATGTTCATAAATGTCGTCGGTTAGGATCCAGACATGGGGGTGCCGCAGCAAAACATCGGTGAGTCGCTTCAACTCAGCCCATGTGTAGGCTGCGCCCGAGGGATTTGAAGGCGAGTTTAAGATGAGCCATTTGGTCCTCGGTGTAATTGCCGCATCGAGCGCCTCGGGCTGCAGCTTAAATCCCTGCTCCATCCTTGTTTCAATCGCGACGGGCGTCCCGCCTGCGATCAAAACCATGTCCGGATAGCTCACCCAATAGGGCGCTGGAATGATCACCTCGTCGCGGCGGTTGACGGTGGCAAGAAAGGCATTGAACAAGATGTGTTTGCCGCCGGTGCCGACAATCGTCTGCGACGGTTTGTAGCTCAGCCCGTTTTCGCGCTTGAATTTTAGGGCAATTGCTTCACGCAAAGGCGGGATGCCCGGAACAGGCGTATATTTGGTTTCGCCGCGCTCGATCGCGGCGACGGCCGCCTTTTTTATATTGTCCGGCGTATCGAAGTCCGGCTCCCCCATCGAAAGTGAAACGACTTCCCGGCCGGCATTTTTGAGATCGCGCGCCTTTTGGGTAGCCGCGATCGTCGCGGATGGTTTTACGCGCAAAATGGCATCGGCAAGAAAAGGCATCTGGCAGATCTCCGGGTGGAAAAACAGCGCAGCTCACGTGCAAGAGCGAGAATGAGCCTCGACCATAGGTTTGAAGCTGCCGGAAGGCAACTGGAACCGCCGCCTGCGCATAGAAGCGTGGCGTTCTCGAGGAAACAGAATCAGCGACAGAGATGTTGCGGAACTTTATTGTGCTGCCCGCGCGTAACTTGGCCTGAAGGTGGGGTTGCCGTAAGGATAGTTCAAAAGCTAGACGCGAAGACCATGCGGTGCCGCCATTTAGCCCAGTTTTTGCGATCGCTTGCGAGATGGCAAAAATTTCGCCCCGCGCGGTGGATCTAAGGTAGGTTGCACGCTGGACGATCTTTAAACCGGATAAAGCCATGCACTTCCGTTTGACCCCACCCGGGACTGTCATATTCTTCGTCTCTTTAATCCTTGCCGTGGCAGCAGTAGCTGCGGCATTTCATATGCATCTTCCGATCGTCGGCCATTATGTCGCTGCGCATCGGTTTTGGGTCATGACGTCGGCTTATGCGGTGTTACTAGCGGGCGTGATCTTCGAGGGGTTGTAGAATCTCCCCGGAGGTAGCAGCGCTTGGAGGTGCGCTGCGGGATCATGGGGGCAGTCAAGGGTGTTTCCGCTTAACTTTTGCAACGAATTAGATAGAATATAGAACGGGGTCCGCGCAGCCGCCCAACTCGGGATCTAAAGACAAATTGCTGCGCAAGACGAAGGGAGAATCATGTCATGAGCGATCTTGTCGTTATCGCATTTCCTTCCGAAGCCAAGGCCGAGGAAGTCCGCCAAAAGGTGCTCGAACTGCAAAGGGAGTATCTCATTGAACTCGGCGATGCGGCGATTGCCATAAAGCAGCCAGACGGCCATATCAAGCTCAATCAGTTGGTCAGCACGACGGCAGCCGGTGCGGTCTCTGGCACGTTCTGGGGAGCGCTCATTGGTTTAATTTTCTTGATGCCATTTGCCGGAGCTGCGATCGGAGCTGCTTCGGGCGCACTTGGCGGCTACCTCACTGACATAGGAGTCAATGACACTTTTATGAAACAAGTCGCGGCAAGCTTGCAGCCGGGCAATGCCGCGCTCTTTTTGCTCATTCGCAAGCTCACAACCGACAAAGTGCTTGAGGATCTCAAAGGCGTTGGCGGCACGGTGTTGAGAACGTCCTTCGATCACACGAAGGAGGATGCTTTGCGCGCCGCCCTTGCTGGCGTAAGCCAGGCTGTGCAGTCGCCTGGATGAATGAGGTCCGTCTGGGCGGAGATCCCCGCGCCGCAGCGCAACTATTCTCCGAGGAGATGGAGGACGACTTCTCTGCGGCGCGGCCTTCGCCTGTGTTCGAAAAGATAAATCCCCTGCCAGGTTCCAAGCACCATGCGCCCCGAAGCAACAGGGATGGTCAGCTGCGTTTGCGAGAGCGCGGCCCTTATATGTGCCGGCATGTCGTCTGGCCCCTCCGTCCGGTGGACATAGCGCTTGCTGTCTTCTGGAGCGATTGCTTCGAAAAAGTTTTCGAGATCCGTTTGAACATCAGGATCGGCGTTTTCCTGAATGAGAAGCGAGGCCGACGTATGGCGGCAGAATATCGTCAAAAGGCCGCTCGAAATATTCTGCCCCCGGAGCCAAAGCGAGATTTCGCGGCCGATTTCAATGAGGCCTTTGGCCGTCGTTTGGATGTGCAACGAATGAAGTGCTTGCCGCATGGGATGGACGGAGGCTGGTTCTGCGGTTTTCATCGATTACCGCTGCCGGGAGGATGCGAGCGCAGCCAAGCCCGCGCCTCTGCCGCTCGCCTGGCAGTGCCGGCTTGCCGGTGCCTTGGTAAACAGGAACCGCTTGAAAAAACAACCTTGACTGGGCCCCTCTTTCTTCACTTTCTGGCATTGCGCATAAGATTGTAAAAATGGAGGCGGCGCGGCCGGGAAAGTGATAGATTCAATCCAGGCAGCGACTCCGGCGTCTCGCCGCGGTCACGGTCGCACCTGGGAGTGTCCTGCGTCACGTTCCGGACCCGGATTCAAGGACGGCGTTTCCGAACTTGGGCAAGGGGTATGAGGATGAGCGACAGGGGAGGTTTTGATCGTCCCGCTTTCCGGGGGCCTTGGCTTGAAGAGCCTTGCCTTCCCGTGCAGGCCCTTGCGGGGGTCCGCACGCGGCGAATCATGGCGCTTTTCTTCGATTTGATCCTTGTCTCCATACTTTCATTAGCGCTATTCGTTGCGCTCGCTTTTTTGACCTTTGGCCTCTCGCTGCTTATCCTGCCGCCGCTTTTTCCTATCGTCGCGTTTTTCTATAATGGCCTCACGATCTCAGGTCCTGGAATGGCAACACCCGGGATGCGGGCGATGGACCTTGAAGTGCGTCTGACAGGCGGCGCTAGGGTGCCTTTTCTCAACGCCGCGGTGCATGCGGTGCTCTTTTATATCAGCACCATGTTCCCGCCGGTATTTCTTGCCTCGCTTGTCAGCGCCAACAAGAGATGTCTACATGATATGATCGCCGGCGTTATTGTCGTCCGGCGGATGTTCTGATGATGAGGAGCTTCACAACTATTTTCGGCCGGACGGAATGGCGCTGGTAGGCCTGAGTTCGGGAAACGAGGAAAGGGCGAGTTAGATTGACGCGAGAACCGCGCGACGCGCCGCAATTTTATCTGACAGCGCCCTCGCCTTGCCCTTATCTGCCTGGCCGGCAGGAGCGCAAGGTCTTCACCCATCTGATCGGCCGGCGCGCCGTAGCCTTGAACGACCAGCTCACTCAGTCGGGATTTAGGCGTTCGCAGACGATTGCCTATAGGCCCGCCTGCGAGCGCTGCCGCGCCTGTGTATCGATCCGCATCAAGGCAAAGGAGTTTCTGCCATCGCGGAACTTTCGCCGGGTTGCCGAAATCAATCGCGATCTTGCAGGCACGGTCGTTCGGGCCGAGCCGACCTCCGAGCAATATCTCCTTTTCCGCCGCTACCTCGATGCGCGGCATTGCGACGGCGGCATGGCCGATATGACGGGCATCGATTATGCGATGATGATCGAGGACAGTCACGTCGAGACCCGTCTTGTTGAATATCGCCTTGCGGGTCAAAGCTCTGGCTCAGGGGATCATCAGCCCCTCGTTGCCGCCTGCCTGACCGACCTCCTCGCCGACGGCCTGTCGATGGTTTACTCCTTCTACCTTCCGGAGGAGCAGCGGCGTTCGCTTGGAACCTATATGATTCTCGATCATATCGAGCGCACCCGCCGTCTTGGCCTGCCCCATCTCTATCTCGGCTATTGGGTGCAAGGCTCGCGGAAAATGGCCTATAAGGCGCGTTTCCTGCCACAGGAGCGGCTCGGCATGAACGGCTGGGAACGCGTGGAGTAGGCGCCAGAGCAGCCTAGAAAATTTTGTTTCGGTTGCAAATTGCCAAAGCGGCGATAGCGCTCTTCAGCGCATCCTTGTTTTTGAGCACGGCGCATGTCCGCGGGGCATCGCTTGATGCTCTCGTGCGAGCCTATCCCGATCAATTGGCGAGTCACGATGATATCGATCTAATTTGGCGCGACAGCACAAGGCAGAAAGTCTCGGATGGGAGGCCGGATAAGAGCTTTGACGAGAAGCTGCGCCATGCTCGATCCTGGATCAACTTAGCCTTATCTATCCGAAGGGTCCTTTGGCAAAGCCCCCCGGACCGCAGGATGATCCCGGCCGGTTTCGCAATTCAGAGTTATTCGACAAAATGTACGGAAATTGCGAGAAGGGGGAGACTCGTAACCAATTGACGCGTATCGCATGGCTGCCCGCTTTCGGCGGAGGGTCCGTCGAAGTAACGACCGTAAATGGTATCGCCGGAAAGCTGCAGGCCGTGTCGGCAGAAATCGAAAAGCTTCCTGGAGAGATCAGGCGCTATGCCTATCCGAGCGCCGGCGCCCTTCAATTGCCGGATAGTAAAGGATACGGGCAAGCGCAGCATGCACGCCTATGGCGCTTTCCGCCCTATGGGACGCTCCAGGGCGCGGACAAAATTCGAGTTGGCGAAATTAGCATTTGGGAAAAGCAAAAAGGCTGCTGACTCTCACCCGCACGACTAGCGGGCGAGGTCGCAATTCAGCCGAACCGGTTGTTTTTTGGGAAGCCTTTTGGCGGCAGGCGGCCTG
>JBPYDY010000104.1:0-5058 GCA_051986155.1 Methylocella sp. | reverse complement strand
CCGCGGCGGCCGCCTGGCCCTCTAGAATCAGCATGGCAAGGCGGAAAAGATTTGAGCAGGTTGCATCGAGGTAGGATTCGAGCGCGCTCACGGACTCCATTTTGTCGCCGTAGATGTCATGAAGGCGCGCTTTGATCAGTTCGAGCAACAGCGCTTTGGGAAGGTCAAAGCGGGCGATCGTATCGAGAAGCGCGTCTGCAACGGGATTGGCCGTCGCATCCCCCTCATTCTTTCCTTCGAGCGCGTCGCGCCACCACTGAAAGCGGATCTCGCCAAGCAAAGGCTCAGAGACAAGCTCTTTCACCCGGGCAATTTCTAGGCTGAACGCGTAGAGAGCATGGACGTGCCGGCGCCGGTCTTCCGGAATGAAGAGGCTCGCGAACCAGCGGTCCTGATCATTGTCACGGATGAGGTCCTCGCAATAAGCGTAATCCGGCCCGGATTGAGTTTCCGCCCCGGCCATCGCAAACCTCGTTTGGCGAGACCTCTCGGGCCTTGGCTTAACTCATGCCGGCGATTTCGCCGGTTTCGCGGCGGCAGCCGGGCCCACGGTATCGGCGCGCAAGCCCAAATAAATCAGCATTGGCGAGCAGATAAAGATCGAAGAATAAGTGGCAACGAAAATGCCCCAGATCATGGCAAGCGAGAACGAACGGATCACTTCGCCGCCGAACAGAGCGAGCGAGAGAAGAGCGAGAAACACGGTCGTCGCCGTCATGATTGTGCGCGGCAGGACCGCATTGACCGAGAGGTCGATCAGCTGGTCGGCCGGCATCCTGCGGAACTTGCGCATCATTTCGCGGATACGGTCGAGGACCACGACGGTTTCGTTCAAGGAATAGCCGACGATGGTAAGAATGGCGGCAATCGAAGTGGTATTGAATTCGAGCCTTGTGAGCGCAAAGAATCCGACGGTGAGCAGAAGGTCGTGCATGGTGGCGATGATCGCGCCCACCGCAAACTGCCATTCGAACCGGAACCAGAGATAGCACAGCACCGCGAGGATCGCGATAACGACCCCGAGCGTGCCGGACTGCACCAGTTCTCCGGAGACACGGGGGCCGACGACTTCGGTGCGCCGGACTTCATAATCTCCGCCGACCGCTGAGGTGACGCGACCGACGGCCGCCTGCTGCGCGGCATCGCCACCCGGCTGCAGGCCAAACCGGACGGTCACGTCGGAAGGCCCGCCAAAACCCTGCACCTCGACGCCGCCGACATTCATCTTCTCCGTGACGGAGCGCAATTTCGCGAGATCGGCGGCGCCGTTTTTGGCGCGCAGCTCGATCAAGGTGCCGCCGGAAAAATCGATCCCGAAATTCATCCCCAAATTTATGAAAAGCAGGACCGAAACAATCGACATCAGGGCCGAGAAAGGATAGCTCACGCGGCGAAACCGCATGAACGGAAACTTGGTGTTCTCGGGGGCAAGGCGCAAAAGTTTCATCGGGTTAGGCCTTTTGCCGGGAGGAAGCTGGGCGCATCACATTAGATCGGCAACCGAGCAGGCCGCTGATAGCGATACCAAAGCGCAATCATCATCCTTGTCATGGTGACCGCCGTCACGATCGAAGTGAGAATGCCAAGCGCCATGGAGACGGCAAAGCCGCGCACCGGTCCGGATCCCAGAAAATACAATATTGCCGCAGCCACGAACATGGTGACATTCGAGTCAACGATCGTGGCAAACGCCCGCTTGAAGCCGGCGTCGAGCGAGGAAAGAATCGAGCGCCCCATATGCGCTTCTTCCCTTATGCGCTCGTAGATCAAGACGTTGGAATCGACCGCCATGCCAATGGTGAAGACAATTCCGGCAATGCCCGGCAGGGTGAGGGTTGCCCCGAGAAGCACGAGTCCCGCAAAAATCAAAGAGATATGCACGAGGAGCGCGATATTGGCGAAGACGCCAAATATCCCGTATGTAATGAGCATATAAGAAGCGACGAGGACGGCTCCGACATAGGCGGCGCGCTTGCCTGCGTCGATCGAATCCTGGCCGAGGCCAGGCCCAACCGTGCGCTCCTCGACAATCGTGAGTTTGGCGGGAAGCGCGCCGGCGCGCAGCAATATCGCGAGGTTGTTGGCTTGCTCGACCGTGAAGCGGCCGGAAATTTGACCGGAACCGCCGGTAATCGGGGTCAGGATGCGCGGCGCCGAGATGACTTTGCCGTCGAGAATGATCGCAAACAGCTTTCCGACATTCTCTGCAGTGACCTCGCCAAACCTCTGCCCGCCCCGGATATCGAAGCGGAAATTCACGACTGGCTCTTGCGTGCGCGGGTCAAAACCCGGCTGGGCATCGGTCAAATCCTCGCCCTGCACCATGACCCGCTTTTGGATCGGAATTTTCTTGCCGGTCTCGGCATCATCCAAGAGTTCCACCTCCGCCGGGTCGGCGCCAGGCTCGGCCACAAGGCGGAATTCGAGCTTTGCGGTCGTGCCTAAAATTTCCTTGAGCTTGCTCGTGTCCTGCAAACCTGGCACTTCGACGAGCACGCGATCGTCACCCTGGCGCTGAATATTCGGCTCCGTGGTGCCAAGGGCATCGACCCTGCGGCGCAGCACTTCGATGGATTGCTCGACGGCGCGGCGCACCTTGCTTTCGACACCGGCGTCGGTCACCGTGAATTGAATGAGACCATTTTCGTTCTCGGTGACGTCAAAGGTCGGCGAACGGTCGGCAGCCGACAAGATGCTGCCGCTCGAGGCTGCGAGCGCTCGCAGTTTCGGCATCGCCTTTGCGCGCTCGCCGGGGTCTTGGATGCGCAATTGCACTCCGTGCGGCAGGGCCCCGATACCTCCTGTGACCGGCACCTTCTCTTCGCGCAAAACCCGCCGGACGCTGTCGCGAAGATTGTCGATGAGGGTTTTTATGACCGAATTCCTGTCGACCTCCAATAGAACGTGCGAGCCTCCTTGCAAATCGAGCCCAAGCACGATCGCGCGGACCGGCAGCCATTTCGGCATGAAGGCAATCACCGCATCGCGGTGCCCAGGGCTGAGCAGGCTCGGCACGACGAGGAGAAAGGCAAGCAATGTCATTGCCAGAATGGATGCGATCTTCCAGGTCGCAAAACGCAGCATAGCCGTGCACCAATTTCTCTCTTACAAGCGCGGCACTAAAAAGCGCGGCATTCACCCCGGCCCGAGAATTCCGCGAAATCAACCGCGGCCTCAGCCTTGATCCTTTACCGGCTCGCCTTTCGCCCTTACCTCCGAAATCATTGCCCTTGCAACGCGCACCCGCACGTTTGGCGCAATTTCGAGCTCGATCTCCCGATCATCGACAACGCGCGAAATCTTGCCGATGAGCCCGCCGCTCATGACGACGCTATCGCCCCTGCGCACATTCTTGAGCATATCGGTCTGCTGCTTCTCCCTCCTATGCTGCGGCCGAATCACAAGAATATATACAATGCCAAGGATCAAAGCGAAGGGCACCATATACGCGAACGCATCCACCGCGGGGGGTGCCCCAGACGCGGGCGCCGGGGCGGGAGCTTGCGCAAAAGCCGTGAACAAATCTCTTCTCCTCTATTCTTCTCTATTCTTCTCTATTCTTCGCAGTAGGACTACGCCCGCCGAGGCTTGGCCACGCGCGCGGCGCGAATATAGCCCCCGCAGGCACGAAAGCAATCGCCCCAGCACTGTTGAGGAGAAGCCGGTCTACGCGGCTCCAGCATTGCTGAACGGCGCAACTGTCGCGCTGCAAAGCTATAGCTTAGTGCGTTCATTCTCAACCGGCTTCTATAACGGCCCCTGTCCCGCCACCGGTTCATCGCTCGGCTGATCGGCTAGCCTCAAACAGAAACCAAACGCGCCGTTCGGCCTCGTCTATCCAATTTTCGAGCAGGCTCGCACTGGCCACGTCATTGTGTTCTTCACATAGCGAGTGTGCTTCGCACATATGCACCGTCAGTTGGTTGTTGTCATCGCGCAGCTCGGCCAACATGTCTAGAGGAGTAACGAAGTCGGCATCGTTGTCCAGAACTCGCTGTAACCGGCCAATGTGGCCAATGGAGCGCAACGTTGGGCCCCCAATCTTCCGCACGCGCTCGGCGATCGGGTCGGTCATTGCAAATAGTTGTTCTCCCTGCTCGTCAAGCAGAAGGTGATAGTCCCGGAAATGCGGACCTGACATGTGCCAGTGAAAGTTCTTTGTCTTGATGTACAACGCGAACACATCTGCGAGGAGCACGGTGAGAGCGCCAGAAATATCCCTGCTGGCGTCAGCGGAGAGATTTGCCGGCGTCCTAAGTGCCGCCGTTCTCAGAGATTTTGCATCCTTGGGTGTCATAACGTCAATCTTCACTCGATTCCCTAACAAGATATAGGTCCGCCTGTCCGTGTGGCCCACTAGGCACGACTCCAAGATAACAACGCCCGTTTCACAGAACAAAGGCTCCGCTGTTTTACGAATGTCTTGGAGCTCAATAAAAATTGAGATCTCAACATGAAAGTTTTGCAATCTTTTAATGACCAAACTATTGGGCCAAACTACATCAAATATACCCAACCGCCGGTTCTTAATGCTAGGCCGACGTATGGCTAATATTCGTGGAGGCGATGATGATCAAAGTTGTTCGAATTGCCCTGCTCGGCTCCGCCTTTATGTGCGGCACGGCAGGGGTGGCGCTGGCATGGTATCCGCCCTTGCTTGTTGATCCTCATGCAACATACCAAATCCCAGGAACAGAAGATTTCATCACTGGGTACGGAAAGGTGGAAGGCAACTCTTATCCGGATGTGCCGCAGAAAACGCCGCCTGCTGCAACGCAAAATGCCCCTCGTCCTGCAGCTGTCCAACGGAACGCGCCGCTCGGCAGCTGACTTGCGGCGAATTCGGAAGGAAGCGCGAATAAGCTGGGGTGCGCTTCCTATCGCTTCTCTAAGCCTCTAGATCGAGCCCGATGTCGAGATGGGGGGAGCTGTGCGTCACCCAGCCGGCCGAGATGAGATCGACGCCGGTTGAGGCGATGGCCGGCGCTGACGCCGGTGTGATCCGGCCCGAGGCCTCGGTGATAGCGTGTCCTCTTGCCAGTGCGACCGCTTTGGCGA
>JBPYDY010000103.1:0-4153 GCA_051986155.1 Methylocella sp. | reverse complement strand
GCAAGACTCAAAGGAGCCACTGCGGCGCGCCGCGCCGGCGGTGCTTTCAATTTGTAAGATCGATCGAATTTTTGGTGCGGTTCGAATCGGGACCCGACTATTCTGCGAGCTTCCCGGTGATCACAACGCGACGCCTGGCCAAGCTAAAGAGCATGATTTCATCTTTTTTGTTTCTTCACGAAACTTGTTGATTGTACGCTCAACTATGATTTTGACGCGGACTCGCGCCTGGAAAGTGGAACTCGAATTGAATTTCGTCGAGGCGGACGGTTTTGTTGTCCATGATGAACGCGAGCGGCGGCTCTGGCGGAGATTTACGAAGTGGCGAGCACAGGGGGATGGTCCCTTTTGTCAGGGAAACTTCTCCGCACGCATTGTGCTTGCGATGGGCGACGGAAATCGACGTGACTTGATCTCGCTCCGAAAGCATCCTCCACGCGATGCACATCACTCCCAAAGTAAAGCACACTAAGGCACGCCTCAATGCAACCACGCTACCAAATCTTTGTCAGCTCAACGTTTCGTGACCTTCGCGAGGAGCGACAAGCTGCATTGGATGCTATTCTTGAGTTGAGTCACTTTCCAGCGGGCATGGAAATCTTCCGTGCTGCAGATGCGACACCGTGGGAATTAATTCGGGCAATTATCGCGGACTTGGACTACTATGTTCTGATCGTCGGTGGGAAATACGGCTCGACGGGACCGGACGGCGTAAGTTATCAGCCATTTTTGCTACAAATCCCTGCCCCTAAGGATCCAAACGGTGTTCCGGAAGCCGTTGGCTCGACACGTCTCCCGTGTCTTTAGGTCTCGACCAACTTTAGCGTCAAACATTTGGCAGCGCCGCCAGCCTTCATGAACTCCGACAAAGGCGTTAGCACCGGCGTAAAGCCGGCGCTACGCAAGCGGTTCTGCAAATTCTCCGATGCGTCATTCAGGATCACATAGCCGTTCAAGTCCACGGCGTTGCAGCAGAATTTTAGGGCGTCGGTTTCGCTAACCGTGATGCGCTTGCCTTGCGGCACGATTTGTTCAATTAAGCTGCGCGATTTCTCGTCGAACGCTTTTGGAAAATACATCAAATAGCCGCCTGCCAACGGGCAAAAGCAGGTGTCGAGATGATAAAAACGCGGGTCCGCCAGATTCAACGCCACCGTTTTGCGGCCGAGCAGTTTTCCCAAAAGCGCAGCCACGGCCCCATCCGACCGGAACCCGTGACCGACCCACAGCAATTCTTTCTTGCGGTCGAACAAGGCATCGCCTGCCCCTTCAAACGGCACGTCGTCCGGCCAGTCCAGAATTTCAAATCCATTTTGCGCAAACCAGAGACGGTGATGCGACTCTTCGCCTTGCCTTTCCGGGCAGCGGAAACGGCTGACAATGACTTGTCTGCCGAGAACGATACCGGCATTTGCCGTGAAAACGATATCCGGAAGACCGGTTTGCGGCGGCGCTAATACCACCTTCGCGTGCCGTTCTATCGCGGTTCGCAAACCATCCCATTGCCTGCGGGCCAAGCCGTCGTTGATATTTGCAATGTGGCCTTTCATCCACGGATTGATCACGTAAGCGACCTCGAAATGATCGGGAGGGCACATAAGGATCGTCTGCTGCGCGGCGGCGCCCTTTATGGCGGCTTGCCGCACTGGTGATGGCCTCGCGACGTGAATGGTCATCCGACGCGCTCCACGCTATGAGCAGAAACCTCCTCGAGGGCGTCATGAAACACCTCGATGGCCTGGATGAGGTCGGCTTCGTCTATGACGAGCGGCGGCGCGAATCGGATGACCGTCTCATGCGTCTCCTTGGTCAAGACCCCCCGGCGCAGCATGGCAAGGCACACGTCGGCGGCCTTCACCCGGGCGGGATCAAGCTCGACCCCGGCCCAAAGCCCTTTGCCCCGGACTTCGACGATCGCTGGATGAGAGGCGCTCGCGAGCCTGCGCAGCAAGATCTTGCCCAGCACCTGGCTGCGCAGGGCAAGGTCTTCATCTTCCAGGACGGCGATCGCCTCCCGCGCGACCGCCGCAGCGAGCGGATTGCCGCCAAAGGTCGAACCGTGGCTGCCCGGATCGAAGACATCCATAACGGCGCGCCGGGCGGCAAAGGCGGAGACGGGGATCAGGCCGCCGCCAAGCGCCTTGCCAAGGATCAAGCCGTCGGGCTTGGCGTTCTCGTGCTCAAAGCAAAAATTGCGCCCGGTGCGCCCGAAGCCCGACTGAACCTCGTCGAAAACGAGCAGGATTTTGCGCCGGTCACAGATCTCGCGCAGGCTCGCCAGATACCCATTCGGCGGCACGATGATGCCCGCCTCGCCTTGCACTGGCTCGATCAGCACGGCGGCCGTAAGGTAAGAGATCGCGGCTTCGAGAGCCGCGGCGTCCCCATAGGGGACAGTCACGAAGCCCGGCGCGAAAGGTCCGAAGCCGCGCTTATACGAAGGCTCGCTCGAAAACCCTATGATCGAGGTCGTGCGGCCATGAAAATTGCCCGCGGCGATGATGATTTCCGCCTTTCCTTCCGGGATCGATAGCCGATCGTAGCCATAGCGGCGGGCGGCCTTGATCGCGGTCTCCACGGCTTCCGCGCCGGTGTTCATCGGCAGGCAGGCGTCGAGCCCGGTAAGCTCGACGAGCTCTTGGCAAAACAGCCCAAGATTGTCCGAATAATAGGCCCGGGAAACAATGTCCAGGCGTGCAAGCTGGCGCTTCATTGCCTCGACGAGACGCGGATGAAGATGGCCGAAGCTTGCCGCCGAATAGGCGCCCATCATATCGATGTAGCGCTTGCCCGAGGTATCGAAGAGATGAGCGCCCTCGCCCCGGGCCAGCACAACCGGGAGCGGCGCATAATTTCTCGCGCCAAAGCGCGTCTCCCGCTCACTCACCCTTTCGAGCGAGTTCGCGGTTGGGACGAGCGGCGAATGAAAAGACATTTTGGCCTCCAAAACCTAACTTCCGTGAGATAGGAATTGTCGCCCGGAAAGCGCCGCTCTTGGTCCGGAAATTTCCCTGGCTCGCCGCAGAATATTTGCGCCAAAACACGCTTTGCAGAGGAAAATGCGTATGATTTCGAGAAGAACCAAATATAAGCTTCAATCGGAGCAGAATGGCACATTTGCCTTGCCGAAGGCTGGAGAACGAGCAGCACCATGGCGCGGCGGCACGTGACCGATGAGATGGACCTCAAAATCATGCAGCGGCTGCAGCTCGACGCGCGAATCAGTAATGTGCATCTTGCCGAGGCCGTGCATCTTTCGCCAAGCGCCTGTCTTGAGCGCGTCAAAGCGCTCGAAAAGGCCGGGCTCATCCGGCGCTATGTTACCGAGTTCGATCTTACAAGAATTTCGAGCTCGGTGATGCTCTTGGTCGAGGTCATCCTCGAAAACCACCGGGAAGCCGATTTCGAGCGGTTTTTGGCGGCGATCCGCAAACGCGACGAAGTTTTGGAATGCTACAAAATTGGCGGCAGGATCGACTATCTGATGCGGGTGCTCTGCCGCGATATCGAGCATTACAGCGAGCTCAGCGATTTCATGAGCCGCGGCGAATTGGGCGTCGAGAAATTCCACGGCCATGTCGTGCTCGCCGTCGATAAGCCGTTCAACGGCTACCCGCTCGACATGCTCATCGAGCCGCGCGGAAAGGAGTGAGGGGGCTGGGTGAACGGCGTGATTCCCTCAAGCTTTATGAGCCGACTTTGATGAGCGCCCGGCTACCGACCTTGCGAGGAGCAGCTTCTTATCCGGGGCGGATTCGCGGACCCCTTGCTACTAGTCTCAACTAAACGCTTGGGTCATTACGAAAATGGTCAACCCGACCAGTCCTCCAACCAGGGTTCCGTTAATACGGATGTATTGCAGATCCCTTCCGACCTGAAGTTCGAGCTTCTCTACCAGCGTTTTGGTATCCCACTTCGCGACCACTTCAGCGACAAAACTTCCGATTTCTGTGCGGTTAGGCACGATTGTGTTCAGAACCAATTGCCGCGCCCAACGATTGATCATTGCGTGAATGTGCGCGTCACTTTCTAGCCATTGACCGAGCGTGAGCAGAGCGTGTTCGAGACCACTGGAAAAGAGTCCGTCCGGACTAGCTGCCTCATCCTTAATTTTTTCTTCAATCTCGAGACTCAACCAATTGAGGTAGCTTTC
>JBPYDY010000102.1:0-8015 GCA_051986155.1 Methylocella sp. | reverse complement strand
CAAGATCCCAACGGGTCTTAAAAACCGTGTCGCAAAGTCCCGGTGAGCCAAAGCCGTCGCTGAAGCTGACATTGCCGCGGCGGTGATGCTCGCCATGAGCCTTGCTGGTGATCAGTAGGGCCAGAATGGCGAGCGGCTGAAATCGCCCGCCCGAAAAAATTTCGCGCGGCAAGCGAACCGCAAAATCATAGCCTGAATGCTCGTAGAGGCCGCCAATCGCGCCGAGGCTCGCGGCGGTGAATTGAAAGGAAATATCGGCGCCTGCTCCGATGAGCGCCAGCGGCACGAGATAAGGCAGGACGATCTCGAGGAAGAAATCTGGGGCACTCATGTAGCAGGCGCTGATGGCCTTGGCCGCGCCGGTCGAATGATGCACGCTGTGCCCGAACCTTCGAAACAAGCTTGGACGGTGCAAGAAGAAACGGTGGAAAGCGTATTGGACGATGTCGTGGCCGACACCGATGAGCACCAAACCGGCAAGGAAATGCCAGACGCTCATATGCGGCGCCCCGGTAAAAGCTAGTCCCGTGTATTGGAGGGCGGCCATGGCCGGAAGCAGGACAAAAATTTGGTTGAAAAGCACCCTTGGCAAAAGAGCGGCATAACTCAGTCTCTCGGCGTCCCGCACCTTGAACGAGGCGAGAATTTTCGTCCGGTCGGCCCATTCGAATAGCAACCCTGCCGCGTGATAGACGAGCATCATGACGGACCAGGTGAGCACCGAGAGCGGCAGCCACCAAGGAAGGACATTATTCACAAGAAAACCTCCCGCGGGAAGAAAGACCGTTCCCCGCCGTGCATTTAGACCATCCCATCAATCTCGCCGAAGCACCTCGCCAAGGGCGGACCTCGGCGGGGATTATAGGGGGCCAGCGCAAAGCGCGACAGTTCAACTCAAATATTTTCACAAAACGTTACAACGATTCGGGGACCAATTGTTCTGCCTGCAGCAGGATCTTCTGCCGCCTTCGAGGAGACGCCGACGTCTAAGCGGCCGGGGTACCGCTGTTGTTCCTATTCTTATCCAACCCAAAAATTATATTTGGCGGGGTGAGATGCAGCGCGAGCCAGGCCTTGACGGCCCATTTCCCAGTGGCCTTTGAGATCGAATCGTAATTTTTTACGAGCGCGGCTGTGGCGCGGGACCAGCGCGCCCAATACGCCGCGCCAGTTTCGGGGTTTTTGCAATCGACCCGCAGGAGCAGCCAGAGAAACTCGATCCAAATAAAGCCGCGGCCGATAAAGCGGCCGGCATGTGCGACCAAATGGTCCACAAGGAGGGCTCTCGCCCTCTCGTTGCTATCGCCCTCACATCCCGGCTGATAGCAAAGGACCCTGTTGAGTTGCGGTCTTTGCGAATAGACGTTGCCGCCGTGCAGGCGGTAGACGGCAACAGGCCTGTCGATCAGCACGCTGCCGCAGACGGCATTTATACCAATGCAAAAATAAAGATCCGTGCCGGTTCTGAGTTGTTGGAGCGCGGGATTATCGGCAAAAAGCGCGAGCGCGTCGCGGCGAAAGCAATTTGCGGAGGTCGGCGCCCAGACCCACTGCCTGGTCCGGCCAACGAATCGAATAGTTTCAAGCAGGCTCGCATCGAATTCCGGGCGCGGCCAAGTTTCGCCAAGCGGGTGCCAGTAGGGCCGCGCCGCGCGCGGTTTTATTCCCCGCCGCGTCTTCATCAACCGGTTGACCGCATGCTCCGTTCCCAGGACGACTTGATCGCCGACAAGCTGCAGCATGTCGCCCGACGTAAATCCCACATGAATGCGCAGCGACAAATGGACGAAGATGTGCGTTTCCACGCATGAGGAGAGGAGAAAATCGTCGGCGTCGAGAAATATGACGTAAGGACCGGTGGATGCCGCAAGCCCTTCGAGCGCCGCTGGGGTTTGGCCTGCGTTTTCCGCACGAAAGATGATCTTGAGATTGGCATGGCGCGCCGCCAGCATCCGCAACACGGCGCCGCTCTCGTCGGTCGATGCGTTGTCGACCACGATACATTCGATGTTTGGATACGTCTGACCAAACACGGACTCAACGGTCGTAGTCAAAAACCGTCCGTAATTGAAATTGATGATGATCACGCTAACCAACGGCAGACCGATGGAAGGTCGCGTATTGGCAATGATTCCCGCGCGCTCGCACTTTGCTGCGGGGCCTAGCTCGCCCGCTGGGTAAAGCATATCGCCGCCCTCTTTCGTCAAGTGAAGATCCCCGCTTTCCTGAGCCACGGGCTGGGTTTGGCCGTTGGCGCGCGGCCGGCGCCACCGGTCGGACAGGCACCGATAAGGCAGGAGTCCGCGGCCGATTTCAAGCGCCTGGCTGCCGCTTGGCTGAGGACTCTCGACCAAGGTGCAAGATCACATTCGGCGGCACTCGGCGCAAGGCCAGCCAAGCCTTGACCGGCGACTTGCCAAGCAGCCGGGAGAGGGAGTCATAATTATCGACGATGGCCGCCGCACCGCGTGACCGGCGCGCCCATCGAGGCGCGTCAGGCCTGGTGTCCGGAAAATCCATCCGCCAGAGCAGCCAAAGATACTCGATCCACGTCCAGCCGCGTCCGGCGAATCGGCTGGCACACACTACGAGATGACTGGCCAAGGCCACCCGCGCCTTTGCATCATGTTTGTCCACGCCCGAAGGCTCGCCCGCAAGAACGTTGTTGAGCTGCGCCCGCCGCGTATATCGGTTTGCACCGTGCAGACGGTAGACGGCGAGCGGTTTGTCGATCAATACGCTGCCGCAGATCGCATTGACCGCCAGGCAAAAATAAAGGTCCGTTCCGATCTTCAGATTCTGCAGTTCTGGGTTGTCGGCGAAAAGATCGAGCGCATCGCGGCGGAAACAGTTGCCGGAGGTCGGCGGCCACATCCAAATCGGCGTTGCGCCAACGAAGCGGATGGTATCGAGCACGCTTTTGTCGAATTCCGGGCCCGGCCATGTTTGACTTCCCGGATGCCGGTAAGGGCGCACCTTGCGTGGCCTGATACCGCGGCCAGTTTGCAGCAGCTGGTTGAATCCATGCTCGGTTCCCAAGACGATCTGGCCGCCCGCCAGCTGAAGCATGTCGCCCGAGGTAAAGCCAACGTGAATGCGCAGCGAAAGGTGAACATAGACGTGTGTCTCGACGCAATCCGGAAGCAGCAGATCGTCGGCATCGAGAAAGATGACATAGGGCCCTGATGATGCGGCAAGGCCGGCGAGAATCGCTTTGGTTTGGCCGTCATTTTCCGTCCAGTAAATTGTTTTCATTTTTGGGTAGCGTGCCTCGAGCGCGCGGAGCACGCGAGGGCTCTTGTCGATCGAGCCATTTTCGACGACAATGCATTCGATGTGCGGGTACGTTTGGCGGTAGACGGAGGCGACAGCATCACCCAGGTAGCGCGCGTAATTGAAATTGACGATGACCACGCTCACCAGCGGGAGGCGAAAGATCGAGCTCCAATCGCCGCGACTTCGCGGCAATTCTTCGTGCCCGAAGCGCAGACCGCCGCTCCGCTCGTCCAAATCAAAGTTTCCCATTCGCAAATCGCGGCTGTAGTCTTACCGGCAGCAATGGCCGCTGCATTTGACAGTCTCGTAATCGGCTTTGCAAGAGGAGGCAAAGCCGGTCGATTCTGCGCCCGCTGTTGTGGCGGCAAGCGCCTTGAACGCGGGTGCATGAATCGCGGGTGGTCTCCCTGGCATTTTTGCTGTTGCGTGATATAAGCAATCGGCGTTTTGCTTAAGCTAGGGTGGTGCGCCTGTGAAGGTTGTCATTTTGGCGGGGGGGCGAGGCACGCGGGCGTCTCCATTCACCGACTATATGCCCAAACCGATGATGCCGGTGTGCGGGAAGCCGATTATCGCACGCGTTATGGAGATCTTTGCGGCACAGGGTCATGCCGATTTTGTCCTCTCCGTCGGCTACCGAAAAGAAAACATCATCGACTATTTCGAAACCCGCCGTACCGAATGGCGTGTGACGATCGTGGACACAGGCGAGGACGCCGATACGGGCACCCGCGTCGAGCGCTGCCGACACCTGCTCCAGGATACGTTCATTGTCACCTATAGCGATGGCATATGCGACGTTCATCTTACCAAGTTGCTGGCCTTTCACCGCTCGCATTCCGGCCTTGCGACCGTCACCAGCGTGCCGCTGATATCCCAATATGGAACGATCGAGGCGGATGACACGGGCCGGATTTTGGCGTTCCGGGAAAAGCCGACGCTCCACGGCCATTGGATCAATGCGGGATTCATAGCTTTCGATCCCGCTGTTTTCGGTTCCTGGCACGGCGACAATCTCGAGCGGGAGGTTTTGCCGGCCCTTCAAGAGCAAGGCGCGCTCTATACCTTCCGGCACCACGGCTTCTTCAGATCAATGGATACGCATAAAGACCAGCAGGAGCTCGAGCAAATTTACGAGCAGGGTAAGGTTCCGTGGCTGCAGCCGACCACCGCATGAGAAGGCCCGCCTTGCGCGCCGAGATTTTTGAGATGCGTCGCAATGGGTGACCCAACTGCGTTCTGGAGCGGCCACAATGTCCTCGTCACCGGCGCCGGTGGATTTCTCGGCAGATGGATGGTCAAAGAACTGCTGGCGGAAGGGGCCTTTGTCGTTGGATTGATGCGCGACCAGCCAGGCGGGACGCGGGCAGCTCCGCAACCGGAGTCCCAAGCCGACTTCATCGTCCGGGGACAGCTTGAGGATTATGAGTGCTTGCTACGGGCTCTCAACGAGTACGAGGTCGAGACCGTGTTCCACTTGGCAGCGCAACCGATCGTTGGCGTTGCCTATCGCAACCCTCGCTCGACCTTCGAGGCGAACATCCGGGGAACTTGGAATCTCCTTGAGGCATGCCGCGAGATCGGCTCGGTAAAACGGATTGTGGTCGCATCAAGCGACAAGGCCTATGGCCATGCCGAGCGCTTACCCTACGACGAATCCATGCCGCTTTTGGGGCGTCATCCCTATGACGTTTCCAAGAGCTGTGCCGATCTCATCGCGCAATCCTATCATCTGACCTATGGGCTGCCCGTGAGCATCAGCCGGGCGGCAAATTTCTACGGCGGCGGAGATTTGAATTTTAACCGGATCGTGCCGGGGACGATCCGGTCGGCGCTCAACGGCACGCCGCCTGTGTTGCGCAGCGACGGCACGATGATCCGCGATTACATTTACGTTCGCGACGTCGTTGCCGCTTATCTCTTGCTCGCGAAGGCCATGGACGACGGCAAATTCTGGGGCCAAGCGTATAACTTCAGCCTGGAGATACAACTTTCCGTTCTTGAGATGACAAACAAGATACTCGAATTGATGGGCCGAATGGATTTACGGCCCATCATCTTGAACGAGGCCAAGGCGGAAATCCCGGTGCAGTATCTCTCTGCCGCGCGTGCCCGCCGCGAACTCGGCTGGGCGCCGAGATTCTCAATGCAGGACGGGCTCATCGAAACGATCGATTGGTACAAAAACCATTTCGCAAATAGCTCAACTTCAGCTGCGAATTGAGCAACGGCGCCCGCACCGCGGAACTTTTTCGACTCTTGCCGTGACTTTAGCGGGTCGTAACTCCCCCTCAGCCATTGCAAAAGAGCGGGAAAGCGGTCTCGGATTTGATCGTCTCCAAGGCGATGCGCGATATCACCCTTTTGAGCGGCGTGATAGCGACCAGGCGCCGGTAAAAAGCGTCAAACGCCGCCATGTCAGGAACGGCAACGCGCAATCCGTAGTCGGCGTCCCCCGCCAAGCGGTAAAGCTCCATCACCTCGCTCATGGCTGCGATTTTGGCGGCGAAGTCGGCAAGCGTCGCGCTCTCATGGTCGGCCACCTCGACCGAGACAAACGCCGTCAGCTTCAGTCCGAGTTTTTTTGGATCAAGCAATGCGATCCGCCGCTTGATGACTCCTGCGGCTTCGAGCCGCTCAAGCCGCCTCCGGCATGACCATGGCGGCACGTCCGCCTTTTTGGAGATTTCCCGGACCGGCAATGAGGCATCACGCTGCAAGATTTGCAGGATCTGCCGGTCGATTGGGTCCAGCGCCAATTGCTCGTCCATTTCAGCGCACTTCATTAACTCTATAAACATTGTGTATATAGCTCGGGAGCGGCCTCCATTGCAAGCGAAAAATAATTAGCGGTCTGGAGTCCGCTTTATGGGCTTGGGCTTAATCGCGGCGACATCGAAGACGGATGGCGAAGGCAAAGCCGTTCGAGTCGGTGGCTGCGCCTCAGTCGCCATCCCGAACACGGCGCGTCCTATGGCCTTTTGCTTGGCCAAGCGACGATGTGGTGCGGGTAATCGGCGGGCTTCACCTCGTTCTCCGTCAGCCCGACCCGGCCCCGCACGGAAATTCCTGCTTCGTGGACGGTTGCCCGCGATCCGGAAACGAGCGGATGCCACCAGGGGAGATCTCTGCCTTCCGCGATAAGCCGGTAGGCGCAGGATGGCGGAAGCCAGCTCAGCGTGCGGATCTTGGCTGGCGTGAGCTTGATGCAATCACGCACCTTCCTCAGGCGCCGCGCATAGTCCTTGCATCGGCAGCTGAGAGGGTCGAAAAGCTTGCATGCGATATCGGTAAAGTGCACGGTTCCGCTCGCCTCGTCCTCAAGCTTCACAAGGCAGCAGCGGCCGCAGCCGTCGCAGAGGCTCTCCCATTGCGCAGGGTTGAGCTCTTCAAGCGTCTTCTGCTTCCAAAAGCCGGGCTTGGCCCCCGCCTTTGGATCCGCGGTGACGCTGGAAGCTTTGCTTTGTGGCGGCTTGATCACGGCCGTTTTATCCGGAATTCGCTCGGGCACCGGTCGCACCCCCTGTTAGGCGGTGGCGCAGGCGGAGTTGACACCCGGGTGCAGCAGGCGTCAAGAAGGCTGTTCTGTTCATAGAGCTCCCGGTTTCCGGCTGAGCGCGAAGGAGCACAAAACTTTGTTCGACGGGCCGCGATCCTCCAATCTTCGGCAGAAAATTACCCGCGCTTTGCTCGGTGTCGATGCTTTTGTCGATTCGTCGCTGCATGCGAGCCTGGAGAGCGCGAAGGAAAAATACGCCGCATTCTCGGCCTATATGGACGGATTCCACCTCTCGGGCTTCCGGCGAGTTCTTAATGAGCTCGCCTGCGAGGTGCTTACCCTTGGAATAGGCTTTGGTGTCGTCGCGCTCGCGCTTGCTGTCCCAGCCTTTCAAGAAATCTCGGAGCGGGACTGGCTCAAGAAAACCGATTATGCGGTGACGTTCCTTGATAGCTACGGCCAAGAGGTCGGAAGCCGCGGAATAAAACACGACGATAAGGTCTCTTTTGACGATTTGCCGCAGAATCTGGTTCATGCCGTGCTTGCCACCGAGGACCGGCGTTTCTACGAACATTTCGGCATCGACGTGATCGGCACCTTGCGCGCCTTGACCATCAATGCCAAGGCCGACACCGTCGTCCAGGGCGGCTCCTCGATCACGCAGCAGCTGGCAAAGATTCTCTTTCTTTCGAACCAAAGGACGCTCGCGCGCAAGATCAAGGAAGCCTATCTCGCGGTCTGGCTCGAATTCCATCTGCCAAAACGCGAAATACTCTGGCTTTATCTCGACCGGGCCTATCTCGGCGGTGGGGCGTTCGGCGTCCAGGCCGCGGCGGAATTTTACTTTGGCAAATCGGTCCGCGACCTCTCGCTTGCGGAATGCGCAATGATCGCGGGCCTGTTCAAGGCGCCAACCAAATTTGCGCCGCATATCAATCTTCCTGCGGCCCGCGCGCGTGCGGCCTATGTTTTGAATAATATGGTCGAGGTCGGCTATCTCACCGAAGGACAAATTTACCCGGCCTTGCGCAATCCGGCGACGCCGGTCGACCGCAGCCGAGACGTTACGCCGGAATGGTACCTCGATTACGCCTTTAACGAAGTAAAGAAACTCGCAGAGGAAAAGAAACTTGGCGACGAGCGCGTGCTCACCGTCCGAACGGCACTCGACATCAATTTGCAAAAACATGCCGAGCAAACCATTGAGGATAAATTGCGTCAGTACGGGCGTGAGTATAAG
>JBPYDY010000101.1:0-2539 GCA_051986155.1 Methylocella sp. | reverse complement strand
GGTATAGGCTCGAGACTAATCTTTGGGGCGCCATTCACTGCCTCCAGATATTCCTTCTCGACACGATTGGCTGATTTGCCCTGGTGCCGTCATTGTAACGGGTTCAAAAGCAAGGCATCACCTTGCCGCCCGGCGACACGGCCTACAATGTCTCGAAGGCGCCGCTCAAGGCGCTAGCCGAATCCCTTGCCGCATGATCTCGTAAAAGGCGGCCGCGCAACGGCGCATCTGCTTATCCCCGGCTTCAGCTCCACCGGTAATAACGGCGACGCGACCTTCAGCAATGGCGGAATGGCATGCAGGCAATCATCCTCGATCTGCCGAGCGCCGCCTCGATCAGGCGAAAGCGGCGCTCGCGGCCGACGGCATCACAGTGACCGCTTGCCGGCGGACATGACCGATCGCGCTCAGATCGCCGCCGCGAAAATTGACCAGTGGCCGTGCTGACGTGCAATGCCGGTCGCGAGGGTGGTGGCGGCATCTTGTCCGACGAGAATGTTTGGCGCCGGAGCGGGATCGGTCTCGCTGCAGCGCGCCGCTTCGGCCTGGCAGTGAGGCATTACAGTCCCTCGGGGTTGGTAAGGCGGACAAGGACTCGCGACTAAGATTTAGGCGCGCAAACACGCAATCGCTAGCGGCCAGCAAACTGTGCATGAGGCGGTGACGAGCGAAAGCGGCCCTGGCGGCACTTCCCGATCGATCAGCACATAAGCACGATTTTGCCGGCGGCCCCTGGCTCAAGAATTTCCTTGTGTGCGCGCGCGGCCTCGGCGAGTGGCAGTTCCTTTCCAACAATAGGACGCAAAGAACCGTTTTCGAGGCCTGCAAAAATACCCGCGTGGATGTCCGCCTCTTCTTCCGGTGTAATTCCCCATAGCGTGAACGCGCGGATCGAAGCGCGACGCCCCATCAGTTCGCGAGGATTGATGGTAACCTCACCGCGACTGCCGATCACAATGACGCGGCCATTGTTTGCTAAAAGTTTTGTGTCGTGGGAGAGGTTCACGTTGGCGAGCATCTCCAGAATGATGTCTACGCCTCGGTTGCCGGTCGTGCGCAGAATGTCTTCCTGATATCCGGCGGTAGCGTGATTGAAGGCTTCATGCGCACCCTCTCGCTTGGTAATTTCGAGGCCTTTCGGCGTCCCCGCAGTACCTAGAACCTTCAGACCCATAGCGCGCGCGATTTGGAGTGCCGCGGTGCCTACACCGCCGCTTGCGCCATGAACTAGCACGGTTTCAGAAGCGTGCGCTCGCGCTGAATGATATAGCGCATGATACGCGGTTCCATAGGGCACCCAGATGCCAGCGCCTTGCTTGAAATCAACCTTGGCAGGCAGAGAATGCAGTTGGTCTTCGAGAGCCAGCGCGTATTCGGCATAAGCTCCTGTAAGCGTTCGCGCAGTATACACGCGATCGTTTCGCTTCACTTTTGTGACGCCATCGCCAACGGCTTCAACGACGCCGGCCCCATCTGATCCTGGTGTGTATGGGAGCTTTGGCTTCACGGCATAAGTGCCAGCGCGCATGTAGGTGTCATAGGGATTAACTCCGGCCGTATGAATGCGCACCAGCACCTGGCCGGCCGAAGGCGTTGGTGTGGCTACTTCCTCTAGCTTCAGGGCCTCGGGGCCGCCGAATTCATGAACTCGAATCGCTTTCATTTGTACTCTCCGTGTTCGCAGACATTGAACGTGGCTATTTGGACCAACGGTCAGCATGACGACGGGGACGGACCCGCAGATCAAAGCGCTGAAGTCCGAAACGATCAAATGGCCTACAGTTCGGCGACTTGCGGCCCGCAGCTTCTCCCGGCTCGTCGGGCCGAGGTAGGCATCAGGCTTTGGAAAGACGGCTCCCATGCTGCGGTCGGCCCCCATCGGACCCAAAGAACCGCGGCGCGGTGGGCCGGCGGCTGTGAACGGGCCCGGATACGCCCGCTGACTGATCACTGGTAATTCGGTATCCTGCAATTCAGTGGTTGGTAGGGCAACTCAAAATGCAACGCCCTCAATTGCGGCGGCCGCGCTCATCGCTGATTGGCGCAGGCGCGGCATTGCCGCACGCGGGGCGCGCACAGTGGAAGCCGGCGCTGATCGGATAACCGTCTTCCAGCTCGGAAGGATAAACGCTCATGGCAGCAGGAAAAAGTAAGGGGCGCCAAGTCGGCGCGCTGATCTTATCGTCGGTCGCGGTTCTTGGTATGAGTGTCATGAGCTCAATTGCAAAAGCGGAAGATGATGCTACTCAGTTCACTTACGTGCGGCTGCATTGCACTCCGGACAATCAGTCACACTTCACAGACGTGACAATCGAACTCGCCAAGGAAAATTTCGCACCTCCTGCAGCTCCGATCGCCATCGGAGGCAACAAGCCGAGTTCAAGGGCGTTCATAGCGGGATTCGGGGCGCACTGGGGCGCTGCTGACCTACAGACCCATCTCAACCACCCTACTCCCGCAGTTCAGCTATTCACGGTACTCCGGGGTGTATTCTCGATCACCGTGACGGATGGCGAGACGAGACAGCTACACGCCGGTG
>JBPYDY010000100.1:0-2943 GCA_051986155.1 Methylocella sp. | reverse complement strand
CGCAAGAAGCGGAACGCGCCGAGTTTCGTGACCCGCCTCCGATGGACCGGACCTTGCCGAAAGCCAAAGAGCAAGCGGCCACGCCGGGTTCCAACTGGCCGCAGGATGAATGGTGGCATCTATTTGGGAGCCCGGAGCTCGACCGCGCCATGGAGCTTGCCTTAAGGGAAAACCCTGGCCTGAAAAAAGCCTATGCGAGCCTCGGCGAAGCAGATGCTTTGGCGCAAGTCGAAGGCGCAAGGCTGTTGCCATCGGTGGATGCGGAAAACACGTTTCGGCAGGTCCGTGTTGCCAAGCATGGTATTGTAGCTGCGTATAATCCCGCTTTGGGCGGACGAGAATTCACCTCAGACACCCTAAATCCCCTTTCATTTCGATATGAATTTGATTTCTGGGGGAAAAATCGCGCAGCCTTCAATGCCGCATTGGGCGAAGCAGCGGCCGACGAAGCGGAATTTGCCGAAACCCGCTTATTGCTCACCACCGCGGTTGCGCGCAGCTTTATTCGCGGGGCTGCCCTGGCGCAACAGTTCGACTTGGCTCATCGAATGGTTGAGCTGAGGCGCGAATTGCTCAATTTGGCGGAGACTCTATTTCGTACCGGCCTCGAATCCAAAGATAAGGCATACGATGCCGCTCTTGCACTGGAAGCGGCCAAAAAACGCGAGGTGGGTGCGCGGGAGTTGCTGATTTTCCAGCAGAACCTGCTTGCCAGGTTGATGGGCGGCGGGCCAGACGATACGCAGAACTTCTTTGTGGCGAAGAGAGTCGTCATTCCGGCGAAAATCGTTCTTCCAGCGCATCTGCCGGTTGAGTTGCTCGCCCACCGGCCCGACCTCGCCGCGGCTATGCACCGGGCAGAGGCAGCGGCGGAGCAAATCCATGTGGCAAAGGCGCAATTTTTACCCTCCTTTGACCTCGCTGCCGCCACGGCGGGTCTGGAGGCTATCGTGCCCACAAATAAAATCGGCACCCTGGCAAGCCTTCTGTTCAGGGGCAGCGACCTCAATTATATAGTCGCGCCTGGCATCCATCTTCCGATTTTCGAAGGCGGGCGGCTGCGCGGTCAGCTGGCTGCGACCCGGTCGCGCTACGACGAGGCGGTGGAACTCTATAACGAGACCCTGTTGCATGCGGTGCAGGATGTTGCCGACAGTTTGAATAGCTGGAAAGAAACCGGCTCAATTCTTGAGTTTCACAACAGGCTGGTGCAACACGAATACCGGGAATTGCAACTCACGCAAACACGATTGCGCACAGGAATTAACGACCTGCGTGATGCCGTGACAAGTAGGAACGCCGTTCTTGAGCAACAGTACGAAACGAGGGCTTTGGAGGCCGATCATTTGACTGCGATGGTCGATCTGATCCAGGCATTGGGAGGAGGTTATTCGAACGGGATAGAGACGCCGCGCCCGCACCTTGCGCCCGAGGAGGCCCTGTCAGGCTTGGAAACCGTAACACCGGCTTGGACCTTGGACAGTTTAGCATCCCCGCTTTTGGCGTTGTTTCACTCCTCAAAACCGGAATGAAGGCGCCGCATTCGCTCAAAATTAAACGGCGATAGCTTTTAAACGCACCCATGCCATTTGATCGCAGGACCATCCGCCGCCGCCGCAATCTCTTACTTGGGCTTGTCGCGATAACGATGGCCCTAGGGCTATTGGCATATGCCGCCGATTGGTGGCTCCATGGCCGCTTCTGGGTCGTAACCGACAACGCTTTCGTCACTGGCAATCTCATCCCCGTTTACGCCGATGCGACAGGTCTCGTCGCCCAGGTTTATTTTGAAGAAACCGAAAACGTGAAAAAAGGAGACTTGGTGATCCGCCTCGACGCGCAGCGCGCCACGGCGGCTCTTGGAGAAGCCGAAGGCGAGCTTGCGAGCGCGGTGCGTAAGGTTGGCGTGCTCTTCGCGGCGCGCCGGCAGGCGTGCCAAAGGATTCTCTCGCGCGCAGCTTTGCTTGACAAAGTGCGTCATGATATCGTTCGCTACCAACAGGCTTTGCCGAGCGGCTCGGTGTCCAAGCAAGTGCTGCAAAATGCGCAGGACCAAGCGGCATCTCTCGAAGCGGATTTGAAAGCGGCTAGAGCTGATTTCCAACAGTCGCAAGCGCAAGTCGGCAACACGACCCGGGTAAGCCATCCGGACATCGAGGTCGCGAAAAACAAATTTATCGACGCCTATATCGAATTTGCGCGGCAGCAGATACGAGCTCCTGTTTCTGGCTACATAGCCAAGCGCAAAGCGCAAGTTGGAGACCGGGTGCGGCCGGGCGACCAGGTGATGACCATCGTTCCCTTAGACCATCTATGGGTCGAGGCGAATTTGTGGGAGAACACCCTGCGCGACGTGCGGCCGGGGCAGCCAGCGCTCGTCACGGTCGATCTCTACGGGCGGCGTTATACCTATCACGGGACGGTGGAAGGGCTTGTTCCTGGCACCGGCAGCGTGTTCGCCTTATTGCCCCCGGACAATGCAACCGGCAATTTCATTCACATCGTTGAGCGCGTGCCTGTGCGTATCGCATTGCGCCAGGACGAGATCCAAAAAGAGCCGCTCCGGCCAGGACTATCGACCGTCACGGCAATCGATATCCGCGACACCAACGTATCTCCGAATGCCGCGCTGACGGAAACATCCTCCAACGAATATGAGACCGCAATTTTCTCAGACGATGTACGTGATGCAAACGCAAGAGCCGAAGAGATCATCAAGGCCAATTTGGTGCCGGAAGGCGAAATCGCCGAGCCAGCTTGTCCTGCTGGGGAACAACTGCCTTGACGGGCTCTGAAAAGTGAGAGCGAGGCGGTAACCCGGTCAAGGCTCTCCGAACGGCGGCGCGTCCTTGGCGAGCACCTCAACATCCTGATCAACGGCAGACATGACCTTGAAGGTCGCTTGATAAGTCTTGCCGTCGTGCCGCGCTATCGCGATATACT
>JBPYDY010000099.1:0-8347 GCA_051986155.1 Methylocella sp. | reverse complement strand
ACGCTCATTCCAACCGCAATCGAAGGAGCAGCGCTGGCAGCGCTGGCCGTTTACGCGGTGAGCCGGCTGTGGCTCAGGCGCCCGTTCGATGCGGCTGCGAAATTGCCCTTTGGGCTTTTCTTCGCCCAGGCGATTTGGGCGAGCTGGCTGCTCGCGGCAATTGTGCCCAAGACCTAAGGACGTTTGCCACCATGAGACTATTCAGTATCGCAACGGGACGAGGCGGATTCCACTGTCCTTTGCGCCGGTCGAACGATGGTTTTGGCCGCACTCCCTATCGCGCGCGATTATGGGCCTTGCTCGGCTTAGCCGGCTATGCGGCCGTTTGCACGACTTCGGCGGCAACCGACAATTTCAGCAAGGCCAAGCGTGCTTACGGCGCGCGCGAATATGCGCTCGCCGCCCGGCTGTTCACAAATCTCGCCGCAACCGGCGATGCCAGAGCGCAGACCTACCTTGGCTATATGTACGCCACCGGAACGGGCGTGCCGCAAAATTTCAAGGTAGCGGCGGGCTGGTACCGTTGTGCCAGTCGACAGGGAATCCCGCAGGCACAATATATGCTCGGCCTCATGTATGACAAAGGGCAAGGCGTTGCCCAGGACTATGTCGTCGCCTATGCCCTACTTGACCTTGCTGTCGCGGGAGCGGGGCCTGAACGCGAGCGCTGGGTCTTGGTGCGCGACGCCGTGGCGTCAAAGTTAAGCCTCATAGAACGGAATCGCGCGCAGCAGCTGGCGTTTGAGGCTCCTCCCGGGGGCCCTTGTCTGCCTATTAGCACTGGCAATTAGCAAGCCTGGTGCTTTGCCGCAAAAGGCAATGCCTGTCAGCCTGCGCAATATTATACTGTGCGAATCGATGTGTTTGCGCCAAGCTTTCGCGGGTAGGGCATTTGCTCGCAAGGCGGAGCGCGCCCGCCCGGTGTCCTTCCGGAGCGCCGCTGACAATTAGAGCGGTCGCGCTAAGTGTTAGTATTGATTTTTTGCCCGCGCGCCAACACAAAAACGGAGCACCGGACGATTCGGGAGAGCCGGCCGCGCCAAAATTGCGGGAGATGGAACAATGAGAACCGTCTTCGTTTCATGTCTTGACCGCGAAGTTTCGGCCCTGGGCTTCGGCTGCGCCCCTTTGGGATCGCACGTCTCCGAGGCCCAAGGCATGAGGGCGCTTCATGCTGCATTCGACCGTGGCGTGACATGGTACGACGTCGCACCTCCTTATGGGGATGGCGAGGCGGAGGAGATATTGGGCAGGTTTTTGGCTGGCCGCCGGGACCAAGTGGTGATCTGCACCAAGTTCGGCGTTCCCCGTCCGGTCATCCCTCCGGTGATGCGCTTTGTTCGGCCAGCCGTGCGCCTCGCCGCGCGTATGCTTCGGCCGTTGCGCGGAGGCATGGAGAAGGTGCGGCGGTTCGCGAACAAAGACCGGTTGCACCCGGAAGAGATCGAAAGCTCGGTTACCGACAGCTTGCGGCGCTTGCGGACCGATTACATCGACGTCCTAGCCCTGCACGAGCCAAGCCCTAGGGACTGCGCCAATGAAGCGGTCGCGCGCGAACTTCGGCGCATGGTTCAAAAGGGCTATGTGCGCGCGGTCGCGATTGCTGGATCTCCCGAGGCGGTTGTCAGCGGCTCGAGGGCATCGGAGCTCTATCGAATCGCTCAGCTCCCAGATAGCCCTTTTGCGCCGGCGCTTGCCCGGGTAACGGCGGCGCTTGGGGAAGACACATCGCCATTTTTTGTCACCCACAGCGTATTCAGCGCACACGATCTGTTGTCCCGGCTTTTGGTCGGCGATGGCGGCCGGCTTGGCGCCCTTGCCTCGCAGCTCGCCTATAGCCCGCCGTTCATGGTCAGCGAGATGCTTTTAGACCATGCCTTTGCGGCCAACCCGCAAGGCGTCGTCCTCGCTTCGATGTTTACCCAGGCGCATATTAATATGAATTGCGATCGCGCAGGGCGGGTACGCAAAGACATCGGCCCGTTCATGCAAAAATTCGTCCTGCCTGCGGCGCTGCCGCATATTTGAAGCATTTGACAACGGTAAGCGCGTTGAGTGTTGCCGCCGCATTGCGGCCGCTGCCCGCCCCTTGCAGGCTGCTATGCGGTCAGCTCAATAAAAGGTAGAATTGGGCATGACATATTGCATCCCCGAGTTGCCCCGGCCGCCCGCACCTCCTCCCCGCGACGCGCCGCTTGGCCCGATCGCGACAATGCGGGTCTTACGCCGCAATCCGATCGAGACCTGGACCAAGGCTCATTTCGAGCTGCCGATATTGATCGGGCCGACAATCCTTGGCACGGTTGCGCTCGTCAACGACCCGGCCGCTGTTCGCCGTGTGTTTGTCGATAACGCCGCCAATTACCGCAAGGATGCGCTGCAAAAGCGCGTGCTTGGGGCCGGCTTGAGCGACGGCCTGCTCGAAGCCGAGGACGAACAGTGGCGCATCCAAAGGCGCACCCTGGCGCCGCTGTTTACGCCCAAAACGGTCGGCTCTTTCGCAAGAGCCATCGATGCCGCTGCCGAGGATATGGTCGCGCGGCTGCTGCGGTTTCGCGGCGGCCGCGTAATGGATATGCAAATCGAAGTGGCGCGCGTGACGCTCGACGTGCTTGGGCGGACCATCTTTTCGGACGGGCTCGGGCACAATTTGGATCAGTTCGCCTCGGCGATCTCGGGTTATTTCGCAACGGTTGGACGACTCGATCCGTTCGATCTTCTCGATTTCCCGGGGTGGGTGCCACGTCTCACCAAACTCGGCCAGCGCCAGGCCGAAGAGTATTTTATCTCGATCGTTGAGTCGATCATTGGTCGGCGCAAACGCCTTCTCGCCACGGATAAGGAAAAGGCGCCGCGCGACCTACTTACCCTTCTTCTCGAAGCGCAGGATCCGCAAACCGGAGCCGGGTTGAGCGACAGAGAAGTCTGGGCCAACGTTCTCACATTTATTGGCGCAGGGCATGAAACCACAGCCAATGCCTTGACCTGGTCGCTGTTTCTTCTTTCGTTATCGCCCGAGTGGAGGGAGAGGCTCGCAACGGAGGCAAATACGGTCCTCCAGGGAGCCGTCGAGGACTATACCGCGCGCCTTGTCGAAACGCGCGCCGTTGTCGAGGAGGCCATGCGTCTTTATCCTCCCGTTGCCAGCATGAGCCGGCAAGCAGTTGGTCCCGACGACCTCGCCGGAAAGCGCATTCGCAGGGGCAATTTTGTGATGGTCTCGCAATGGGTCCTGCACCGGCACCATCTGCTTTGGGAAAACCCGGACCGCTTCGATCCGCGCCGGTTCTTGCCGAGCGCGCGCGAGAAAATCGACCGGTTCGCTTATCTGCCCTTCGGTGCAGGACCGCGCGTTTGCATCGGCGCCTCCTTCTCGATGCAGGAGGCGGCCATTGTTCTTGCCCACCTCATGCGCTCATTTTCCTTTGACCTTCCAAACGGCCGCAAGGTGATCCCTGTGCAGCGAATAACCTTGCGGCCCGCCGGCGGCCTGCCGATGATTCTCCGCCGGCACGAGCGCCCGCTCGTGCGTCGTGACCGGTCAATCTCAACCGGAGTCGCCTAGCCGCCGCGCCGGTTGGATGTCGGTCGCGTCAGGCCAATGCACCGCGTTGGACGCTCGGCAAAGATTGCGCCGTGATTCGGTTGCGAATCGCGGCGCATCATTTTGGGCGTGATCGCGCTATAGGCGGCCTCGCGATCTTATATTAGTGTTTGGTCGGGGCGTTGATCGCGATGCGTTTTGCCTTTTCCTGCGCCCGCGGGGTCTTGGGGCAGGTGATCGTGAGCACGCCTTTTTTGAAACTTGCCTCAACCTTCTCTTCGTCGATGTCGGAGCCAACCGGGATGTGCCGCTCGAACCGGCCGTAGAAGCGCTCGCTCCATTGACGCTCCTTCTCCTCCGTCTCGCTTTTCATCTCGCCCCGGATAACCAAATTGCAGTCCGGTAAAAGGAGCTCGACGTCTTTCTCCTCCATGCCGGGAATTTCCGCGGTGACCGTGATTTGCTTTTCGGACTCGGAAACTTCGATCTTCGGCCAGGAAGTGCTCATAAAGTCCGCGCGGGGCATCTGCGGCGCGGAAGCGAAGCTGCGGAACATCTCGTCCATAAGACGGTTCATCTCACGGTGCAGCGTGAGAAACGGGCTAGTCCTTTCGTCACGCCAGAAATCTGGCATGAAGTCCCGGCTCCTTGTGCAAGGAATGAGATCACGCATTGCCATGTTTTCCTCCTTGTTTGAAACAAGCGCGATTGATCCAAATACCGCGCTGTTTAACTCGTGTTTCGCTGCACTACGCGCCTGCGGGCGTTGGCAGCAAATTCGACTATAAATTTAGAGCGTGGGAGGAAAGACACAAGGTGGCGCGGCGGAATGGCTCAGTTGCGAGCCTTCGCCAAACACTCACGTCCGCGTTTATTCGACTTGCAGAGATTTGAGCTTGCGGTGAAGAGCCGAGCGCTCCATGCCGACGAATTCGGCCGTGCGCGAGATGTTGCCGCCAAAACGGCTGATCTGGGCAAATAGATATTCCCGCTCGAAGACCTCGCGGGCTTCCCGCAATGGCAGATTCATCAGCTTTTCGCCGCCTTGGCCATTTGGCGTCGAAGGCACGAGCGCGCCAATCTCGGAAGGAAGCATGGAAGCGGTGAGCTCCGCTTCGGGGTCGCCCGCGGCAAGGATCATGAGCCGCTCGACATTGTTGCGCAATTGCCGGATATTGCCTGGCCAGTCATGCGTTTGCAGAACCGCCATCGCGTCCCCGGCGATCAATCTCCGGGGCATGCCGGTCATTGCCGAGAGCTGCTCCATAAAGAAGGCCACGAGCTCGGGGATATCCTCGCGGTGCTCGCTGAGCGAGGGAACGCGAACCGGAACGACAGCGAGACGGTGAAAGAGATCCTCGCGAAAGGATCCATTTTCGATCAGCGCCGCAAGGTCGCGCGAGGTTGACGAGAGAATGCGCACATCGACAAAAACCCGTGTCGTGCCGCCCAAACGAAGAAAATTCTGCTCGACCAGCACCCGCAAAATCTTGCCCTGAGTTTCCTTCGGCATGTCGGCGACCTCGTCAAGGTAGAGCGTGCCGCCGTGAGCTTCTTCGAGCGCGCCGATCTTCCGGCCTCTGCCTTCGGAGGCCTCGGCTCCGAAAAGTTCCAGCTCCATCGTTTCCGGCGCGATCGTTGCCGAGTTGAGAGCAACAAAGGGACCGTTCACTCGCGCAGAGGCCTGATGAATGCAGCGGGCGACGAGCTCTTTGCCCGAACCGGGGGCGCCCGTGATCAATATGCGGGAATTGGCCGGTCCCGCGCGCTCGATCACCTGACGCAATTGGTTCATTGCACTGGATTTGCCGACGACGTGATTCGTGCCGCCGGCTCTGCTGCGTAATTCGGTAAGCTCGCGCTTCAATCGCGAGGCTTCGAGCGCTCGTTCTGCCACCAGCACAAGGCGATCCGCCTTGAACGGTTTTTCGATGAAGTCGTAAGCGCCAAGCTTTATTGCGGAGACCGCTGTCTCGATGTTCCCGTGGCCGGAAATCATGACGACCGGCAGCACCGGGTTCTGTTCCTTGATGATCTTCAAAAGCTGCAATCCATCGAGCCTCGATCCCTGCAGCCAGATATCGAGAAAGACCAATGTCGGCCGCCTTGCGGTGATTGCGGCCAAAGCCTCGTCGGAATTTTTCGCCACACGCGTGCCATGGCCTTCATCCGCCAAGATGCCAGAAACGATTTCACGAATGTCGGCTTCGTCATCAACTATCAGGATATCGCTTGCCATGCCTCTCCTCACCCTCCCGTCTTGGCGTCGGCGGCTATCACTGTTTGCGCGTCTCCGGCCGCGCCGTCCGCGGCAGGCCGGCGCTCCAAGGGGAAATAGAGCCTGACCCATGCCCCACGGCCGTCTGGCGCATCCCGCAGCTCAAGGCCTCCGTCGTGATCGGCCAGAATTTTGGCGACGATCGGCAGACCGAGCCCCGTGCCATCGGCGCGCGTCGTCATGTAAGGTTCGAGGAGTCGTTGCCGGTTCTCCTTCGGAAAGCCCTTGCCGTTGTCGATCACGTCGATGGAAACGTCGTTGCCGGCGACGGTGACAGTGACCGATATCTTGCCCTTAAATCCTTCTTCGCCGCTCTGCTCGGCAATCCCTTCGGTCGCGTTTTTAACGATATTGGTCAGGGCTTGGGCCAAAAGCCGCCGGTCGAACGGAACATGGATAGGCGAGTTCGGAAGATGGTCTTCAAACAATATATTCTGATGTCCAACGCGCATCAAAAATAGAACCTGGCGAACACATTCGCCAAGGTCGTCGCTTTCGAGGCGCGCTTTGGGCATTCGCGCGAAGGCGGAAAATTCATCGACCATGCGTTTGATGTCTTCGACCTGACGAACGATGGTATCGATGCATTGATCGAAAACATCGCGGTCTTGGTCGATCACCCGGCCGTATTTTCGTTTCAGCCGCTCCGCCGAGAGCTGAATGGGAGTAAGCGGATTTTTGATTTCATGAGCAATGCGGCGCGCGACATCGGCCCAAGCCGCCGTCCGCTGAGCGGACACGAGGTCGGTGATGTCCTCAAGGGTAACTACATAGCTCTTGTCCGCGCGTGCGCTTGGCTCGCTGGTGATGCTGACGTTGAACAGACGGTCAAGGCCGCCTCGGGAAAGGGAGAGTTGGCCCTGAACAAGCCGCGATTGGCTGGACCTCGCGCCCGCGAGTATGCCATCGAGCTCCGGCAGCACGGTCGCAATTGGCTGGCCGGACAGCCGCGCCGCCGATTCTTCTCCCTGCGGAAGCAATTTTCCGGCGGAGGAATTGAGCGCGGTGATTTCCCCCTTTGGGCCGACGCCGATTACCGCGACCGGAACGCCGGAGAGAACCGCCTCGGTAAATAGGCGCCTTTCATCGATGAGTTTGCTTGCCGCTATCAGCCGGTGCTGCTGGAGGCTAAGCTCCGAGGTCATCTTGTTAAAGGTTTCGCCAAGGTGCGCGAGATCGCCATCAGACTTGCGCACCGGTACCTGGACATGGAGGTTGCCGGAGGCGACGTCATCAGTTGCCGCAATGAGGCGCCTGATCGGGGCGACGAGACTGTCGGCGAAGGAAAGGCCGAGCCAGGTCGCGGACAAAAGCATGATGAGGGCGATCAAGACGAACATTATGGCGAAGGCGATCCTTATGCTGCGCCGGTGGTCTTCAAAGACGTCGTAAAGCGCAACGAGCTTCGACGCTTGGCGCGGAAACTCCACGGTGAATGGATCGACGGGACGCGCGGCATAAAGAAAAGTGTCTTGGAACGAGAGAAGCGGGCGCAGGGCGACAAAGGTGCGGCCTTGATCCAGGATCAGGCATGTGGGCTCGTTTTTTCTTGCGTCTTCAAAGTCGCTTGGCTCCGGGCGCACCACCGAATTGCCAGTCACCGCGCCCGTGTCCACCCGCTCGAGTATTGTGCCGTCGGACTTGAGGAGCGCCGCGGCGGTAAAACCGAGATACCGCGCCCGTGTCGTGAAAAACTCCCTGAACAGCGGCCTGTCCACCTCAAACATGGGCTTCGCCCGGTCTAGATCGGCGGCGGTAAGCCTCGCCTCCTGGAGAAGTGACCGGCACTGGCCTTCTTGGAACAGGCGCGCGGCTTCGATCGTGTTTTGCACGAAACCGCGGCTATCTTGCATGAAGGAGGGATTGAGAGTGCGCTCCAGCGTCACCGAACCAACCCATGCCATAAGCAGCGCCGGTGCGGCGGCGATTACCGAGAAGAGTCCTACGATACGGACATGGAGCTCGGCGCCGGCCACGCCCGCCCGCCGCGCCCTAAACAGCGCATAGGCTTCGGCGACAACGAAACCTAAGACGAGAATGATGCAGAGGATGTTGGCGACAAACAGCGCGAGAACGACGCCACTGGTCGGAGCCAGCGGCGTAAAGTTCGAAAAAATCAGAAAGCTGACGAGGCCAATGAGGAGGGCAAAAATAACGGCTATGGGGCCAAAGCGGGCCGTAAATCTTCGCGGGCGGCTCTTGCCGCCCAAGCCCTGCCGCAATGTCTTTTGATCACCCATAGCCGCGGATAGAACCACATGGAAGGATCAGGCCGTATTCGGAACAAATGAAGCCTGCGTTGCCATATTATCACGCTGTTGCAAAATTGCGACATTTCCGGGGCTAAAATTCCAGCCATGTGACGTTGCCACAGGATTGTCATGGCATTTGAAGTTTTTTCCATGGGGGTCAGGCCGGGTCAGGGAATCCGGCCGTCGCCAAATCCAATTGGCTCAAATCAAAATAACGCAACAGCAGGGCCACTTATCCCGGCGCATTGCTTCCGGTGCCGGCAGGCCCGACCC
>JBPYDY010000098.1:0-2686 GCA_051986155.1 Methylocella sp. | reverse complement strand
AAATATGTTCGCTGGGCGACAGAGAGTTCAGGGGGTCAGGGTGTTTGGGCGCGTTCTTCCTGTGATCGGGGTCGTCTGTGCGGTCGCCGCGGCCGCCCTTTGCGCGCGCCCGACCCTGGGCCAGACCAATATCGATCAGGGCAAGCCTGCCTCCGAATTATTCGCTAATTATTGCGCGGTTTGCCACAAGACCACGCGCGGGCTCGCGAATGGCCGCAATACCCTCATGCTTTCGCTCTTCTTGCGCGAACACTACGCGGCGAGCGGCCAACAGGCGGCCGCGCTCGCCGCCTATGTGATCAGTGCCGGCGGCAATGCGCCGGCGGCAAAACCGGAGCGGGCCAAGTCAGAGGAGCCCAAAGCTCAGGAGGCAAAAGGCCATGAGCCCAAGCCTCGCGCGGCATCGGCTAAATCCGAGCCGGACAAACCGGCGCGGGGAAGCCAGCCGGGACGTGAAGAAGCGGCGCCTGCCCAACAAGAGCCTACCCCGGTCGTTGCCGCGCCGGCCCAACAAGAGCCCGCGCCTGTCGTCGCCGCCCCTGTTGTAGCCGCCCCTGTCGTTGCTGCCCCGGCTGATGCTGCGCCCGTGGCGAGCCCAGCGAGCCCGTCGCCGAGCTCGGCCGAAGCTCCGGAGCTTAAGCCGACGACAAGCGCGGGCGTTTCGGTCGAATCCCAGCCGAACGACACCGCGCCGGCGCCGCGCGACAATATACCCGACTGATATTCGACTGATCGCCGAATGCGGGCCCGGTTTCTGGCTTCGATCGGCTTATGCGGATTCGTCTTGCGGTGGCGCTTCCGGTTGCTCGGCGCTTTCTGCCGATCGCGCCGCTTCGCCGGCTCCCGGCTCGAAGAATGCTTCTGCGGCGATAGCGGCCGCCTCCTGTTCGGTCGGCTCTCGGAGCTGCATGACGTCCTCGCCGCGCGCGATGCGTGCCGCCTCATCTTCGTTGCGCGCAACGATCACACCGATCGAAACTTCCACCTCGGGATGCAGTACGATCGGCACTTTGTGCCGACCGATGGACTTGATCGGCGCGTTGACCGCAATCTGATTGCGATTGACGCGAAAGCCGCCGTCGCCGAGGAGCGCCACCAGGTCGCGCGGCGACACTGAGCCGAACAGCTGACCGGATTCGGAAGCTTGGCGCAAAACGGTGAAGCTCTTGCCGTCGAGCTTTCCGGCCACCTGGTCCGCTTCGGTCTTGAGCGTCAGCGAGCGGGCTTCAAGCTCGCTTTTCATCTTTTCAAAACGTGTGCGGTTTTCGTCCGTGGCGCGCAACGCTTTGCCACGCGGAAGCAAAAAATTGCGGGCGAATCCGTCCTTCACGCGCACGACATCGCCCATCTGGCCGAGCCGGGCGATACGTTCGAGCAGAATGACTTCCATGGCGGCCTCGCTTAGCGGATCACGTAGGGCAACAAGCCGAGAAACCGCGCGCGCTTGATTGCTTGGGCGAGTTCGCGCTGCTTCTTTGCGGAGACCGCAGTTATGCGGCTGGGAACGATTTTGCCGCGCTCGGACACAAAACGCTGCAGCAGCTTGACGTCTTTGTAATCGATCTTGGGCGCATTGGCGCCGGAGAATGGGCAGCTCTTGCGGCGGCGGAAAAACGGGCGACGGCCGCCGGCGGCCTGTGGTGACATTGCCATTGCTCACGCCTCCCCTTCATCCCCGGATTCATCGGAATCGTCGCGGCCGCGCCGGTCACGATCCCGCGAGCGTTCGCCGCGATCCCCGCGATCGCCACGATCCCCGCGGTCGCCACGGTCGCGGCGCTCCTCGCGATCGCGATCGCGTTCGGCACGCCGCATCATCGCCGACGGGCCCTCTTCATGGGCGTCGACCCTGATCGTGAGGTAGCGAAGCACATCTTCATTGAGCCGTTCGAGGCGTTCAATTTCGTTGATTGCTGGCGGCGGCGCGTCGATATCCAGCAGCGTGAAATGCGCCTTGCGGTTCTTGCGCAGGCGATAGGACAGCAACTTGACGCCCCAATATTCGGTCTTCTTGATCGATCCGCCGAGTCCTTCGATGACCCCCTTCAATTGCGCGGTCAATTCATCGACCTGCTGCGCGCTGGCGTCCTGGCGCGCAAGGTAAACGTGCTCATAGAACGGCATAGCTGCCCTTTCCTCGTTTGCGCATTGTCCGAAAGCCGGTTCCCGCTTTTCGGGATCATGCGCCGCTGCCATGCTCGCCCGGGCGCGAAGCCCCTCGAACCCTTCGGGAAAGGCTCGAATGCTCTGAAGGCGGGAACACCGGACGCCGGACCCGAAAGCCCTACCGTGCAGAATGAACGTCTGCGCGGCCGTCCGTTCAGCCCCCGGCCGGGGTCGAGCGGAAACGGGGCCTTATACGCGGCCCGTCCAGAAAGGCAAGGCCGCAGCAAACAGCATCCGGCACTGTATGGCCTGGCCCGCTGCTCGGCTCTGTTGCTTGGCTGTGTTGCTTGGCAGCGGACCATGATCGTCTTGACATCAGTGCCATGGCGGTATTTTTCGCGCCTGCCTTGCGCATAAAGTGATCTTCCAGGGGCAAATACGCGGCGATGACCATTGCGTTGGTTTTCCCGGGCCAGGGCAGCCAGGCCGTCGGCATGGGCAAGGCGCTGGCCGATGCATTTGCTCCAGCCCGCCAAGTATTCGATGAAGTCGATGCCGCCTTGGGCGAAAGGCTCAGCGA
>JBPYDY010000097.1:0-2220 GCA_051986155.1 Methylocella sp. | reverse complement strand
AGAGGCCATAACGCTCGTGGAGCTTGCTTTCGAGCCGCTCGCGCTTACCGGCGATTTTGTCGAGGTCCTCGTCCGTAAGATGGCCCCAGTACTCCTTGACCATGCCCTTTACGTGGTTCCAGTTTCCTTCGATGGTGTTCCAATCCATTACAGTCTCCATTCGGGTCCGGCCAGGGCAACGCTTGATCGCCGCCCCGGCCACTCAACGGCAGCATCTTCGCGGCTGACTGGCCCTACGATCGCCCGTTGCAAATTTTGCCGCGCCCAGACCATGCGGGACCTGGTCCGTCCGGGGCTAGTCAAGCTCAAAGCGATTTGGATCGAGCGGTGACTTCACCGGAATCGGGGCGCAGCGGGTCACTTGCCGCCTCGCCGCCCGGGTCGGGACGGGGGGTAAAATCAAGAAATTGTCACCACGAAGGCAGACCCACAACTGCCTGACTTTATCCTTTAGCAAACGCCAGCATCGTTCGACAAACGTCCATGCCATTGCAGTCTCCCTTTTGTAAAGGTTCAGCAACGTTAGCGCACGTCGATGATTCAAGCCCGATTAGCGGAAGATAGTTCCAGGAAGCATCTTCACAAGTACTTTACAAAGGCGCGGCCACGAACTGCATGTCCACCAACTACTTCCCCTCAATCGAACGCGTTAATGGGGCTCAATCGCAGCCCTTTGTAATTCAAAGCGCCGGGAGCCTCTTGAACCGGCATGACCCGGCACCAGCATTGGATTCCATACCTAAACGGTTGGCTATACCCTGCTCAAAAAGCTCACTCGGCAGTCCAGCCGCCATCGATCGAATAGTTCGAGCCGGTGATTTGCGCCGCAGCGTCCGAGGCAAGAAAGACCGCAAGCGCGGCCACTTGATCCGAGGTGACGAATTGTTTTGTTGGCTGCGCCTTCAGCAAAACATCGTTGATGACCTGCTCGCGCGTCAAATGGCGCGAAGCCATCGTATCCGGGATCTGCTGTTCAACAAGCGGCGTCCACACATAGCCGGGCGAGATGCAATTGACCGTGATGCCGAAGGTCGCAAGCTCAAGTGCGGCCGTCTTAGTAAGTCCCGCGAGACCATGTTTGGCCGTGACATAGGCGCATTTAAATGGCGAGGCGACGAGCGAGTGCGCCGAGGCGGTGCTGATAATCCGGCCCCATTTGCGCGCCTTCATGCCCGGGATCGCGGCGGCGATCGCATGAAAAGCGGCGGAGAGGTCTATGGCGATGATCATGTCCCAAGTTTCGCGTGGAAACTCCTCGATCGGCGCGACATGCTGAACCCCGGCGTTATTAACGAGAATATCGACCGAGCCGAGCTTGGTTGCCGCCTCCTTCACCATGGCGCGGATTTGATCCGGCTTGGTCATATCGGCGGGGGAGTAGAACGATCGGACGCCAAACTCCTTCTCGATCGTGGCACGCTCGGCTTCTATCGCCGCGGCATCGCCGAGGCCGTTGATCATGACATTGGCGCCTTCCTGGGCGAAGGCGCGGGCGATGGCAAGGCCAATACCGCTCGTTGAGCCGGTGACAATGGCATTTCGCGTTCTAAGGCTCATGTATCCTCCTTGTGGTCCAGGACCCGCCGAAAATGTTGCGCCGCTCATGCTACAACGGCATTGCAAAAAGACGAAACGAAAACGGCTGCGGCGCGGAAAGTCGCGCTCGCCCCGAAGTTGGGATAAGATGCGGCCATGACAGTTCTTCGTCCAGCGCGGCGCGATACCAAGCCTGATAAGGTGAAAGATCCTGCAGGCGCGGTCGATGCCGTACTCTCCCTTTGCCGCGACAACCGGATAAGCTTGACGCCGGGGCGGCGGCGGATCTTAGAGCTTCTCGCCCGCGAGGGCCGCCCGCTCGGCGCTTACGAGATGATCGATAGAGTCGCCGAGGCGACCGGCAAGCGTCCGGCGCCGATTTCCATCTACCGGGCGCTTGATTTTTTGCTCGAAAACAGCCTCATCCACAGGCTCGCGTCGCGCAACGCTTATCTTGCCTGCGGCCATAGCCATGCCGCGGCGGAGCCGATTGTTTTTCTGATCTGCGAAGTATGCGGTGAAGTTGTCGAGGCGACGTCGCCCGAAATGCGCGGCGTTTTGGGCGCACTCGCGAAGGAGGCCAAATTCTCGCCGCGGGCGCAGGTCATGGAGGTCGCCGGCCGGTGCCGGGCATGCGCGGCGGCCTGACGGCAGGCTGTGGCCAGATCGAACGGGACTTCGCAT